>JBEVDP010000178.1:0-8085 GCA_040513235.1 Acidimicrobiia bacterium
CCGGAACGGCGCCGACCACCAGAAGAGCAGTGGGCCGGGGTGATCCCAGCCGAAGCGTGACTGCACGCCGACGAGCGGGGTGCGGCGGCCGCCGACGTCGCCGATCCGCAGCACCTCGAGCGCCTGGTCGGAAACGGGGAACCAATGCGTGCCGACGAGGTTGATCAACATGACACCGAGCGGCGCGAGGACGAGGAGCGCGACGGCCAGGATCCAACGATCGTCGCCATGCAACCGCATTCGCCGCGTGCCTACCGGTGATTCGGTAGCGACGTCCGGGTCTGCAGCACGCGCCGACTGCGGAGGACTGACCATGCGACCTGCGAATCTACGCGACCGGCATCGATGCGGCCGTGCGCGTCACCGGCTCGGGCGCCGACGGGCCCAGTAGGCTCCGGTTCCGTGCTCTGGTTCGAGCGACAAGTCGTACACGCGCTCATCTCGGACGGAACCGATTCCTTCACACGGGATGCGGTCGAGGCATACGTCGACGCGACGCTGCGCGCGATGCCCGAACACCTCCGGGCCGGGGTCGCCGCCGAATCGCTCGCGCTCGGCCTGTGGCCCCGACTCGAACGCGCGCTCGGCCGCGGCAACGATGACGGACTCCGCCGCCGGATACTCGGTTGGAAGTCGAGCCGGATCGACCTCGTACGGCAGTACGTGCGCCTGCTCCAGTCGCTCGTCGTGTTCGCGGAGCAAGAACTCGCGCCGGCGCTCGTCGCCGGCGCATGACGATGCGGACGCTGTCGACCGAGGCTTTGGTCATCGGTTCCGGTGCCGGTGGCGCGGTGACGGCCGCCACGCTCGCCCGCGCCGGGCGCGCGGTCACGGTCGTCGAGGAAGGGCCGTGGGTGGATCCCGACGCGACGGAACCGTTCTCGCTCGCCGAGATGGTCGCCAAGTACCGCCACGGCGGATCCGCGGCTGCGCTCGGGCGGCCGACGATCGCGTACGCCGAAGGTTGCTGCGTCGGTGGCAGCACCGAGATCAACAGCGGCCTCTACCACCGGCTTCCGACCGAACTCGCCGAACAGTGGCGGCGGACCTACGCGATCGAGGCGTTCGCGCCCGCCGAACTCGAGAGCTATGCCGCCCGAATCGAACGCGAGTTGGCCGTCTCACAGCTGCCTGGTGCCCCACCGCCCGCGTCGGCGGTGCTCGAGCGCGGCGCGACCAAACTGGGTTGGCAGTCGGTCGAGTTCGCGCGTGTGTTCCGCTACGAACCGAGCGGACGCGCGGTCAAACAGACGATGGCGCGCACGATGCTCCCTGCCGCCATGTCGGCCGGCGCACAGGTCCTCGATCGCTGCCGCGTCACGCGTCTGGTCCGCGAGCACGATCGTGTGGTCGGCGCGCGCGCCGAGCTCAAACGCGACGACGGCACGACCGAGCCCGTCATGCTGGAGGCCGACCACGTCTTCGTCTGCGGGGGCGCGATCCAGACGCCGGCCTTGTTGCAGCGCAGTGGCATCCGCAAGAGAATCGGCAGCGGCCTCAAGCTGCACGCGACCGTCAAGATCGCGGCCCGGTTTCCGTTCCCCGTCGACCACGGAGATGTTCCGATGCACCGTGTCACGGAGTTCGCGCCGGCGCTCACGATCGGCGGCTCGGCGAGCAGGCGCGGTCACGTCGCTCTCGCCCTCGCGGATCCGGGCGCGAACTACGACGACGCGCTCGCCGACTGGGAAAACGTCGCGGTCTACTACGCCGCGATCCGAAGCGAAGGCGCCGGCCGTGTCCTCGCGCTACCCGGTTTGCGGGCGCCACTCGTCACTTACAACCTGACCGAAGGCGACATGAGTCGATTGGCCCGATCACTGGTTCACCTGGGCGAGGTGCTCCTCGCGGCGGGCGCGACCGAGCTGTACCCCTCAGTGGCGGGGGGTGCGATCGCGCGCACGACGGCCGACCTCGCGCAGTGGTGGGACGCGACCACCCGCAACCGCACCAACCTCATGACCGTGCACATGACCTCGACGGTGCGGATCGGCGAGAACCGCGTGCTCACCGGAGCCGACAGCTTCGGCCGCGTCTGGAATGTTGCCAACCTGCGGGTGAACGATGCCTCGCTGCTTCCCGACGCGCCGGGAGTGAATCCGCAGGGAACGATCATGGCAATCGCGGCCCGCAACTGCGATCACTTCCTGGCTCACGCCTGAGCGGGTTTCACCGCGACACCCAGTACCGCACTGCCGAACGGGTTGCTGACGCGCCCGATCAGGCTGCGCTCCACGAACGTCAGCACGGCGGCACCGGTGTCGACGACGACGGGAATGCCTCCGCGTCTCTCGAAGACGCGCACACGCCAACTGAAGACACGCGTGACGATGGCGGGGCGAAATCCCGCCCGCCGCACCGCGCTCCGGAGCATCTCGCGGTCGTAGCCAGGCGCGGACGCGTATACGACCAATCGGCCCCCCGGCTCGAGCACCCGCCAGGCCTCGACGAAGGCCTCGGCGCCGTCGGTCGCGGTGCGGACGTCGAGCAGGCAGACGACCGCCACCGAGTCGGATGCCAACGGAAGCGAATCGGATTCCCCCTGCGCGCTCATGAGACCATGCACGCGTCGCGCGCGGGCGGCGCGTTGCGCATCGCCTTCGACGACGATCGCGCCCGTGGGATCCCAACCGATCTTCGGGGTCACACCGGCGCCACCGACGACGGCATCGACGAGGAGGCCGGACTGGCCCGCGCCGGCGGTACGCCGCAACGCCGTGGCGACGAACGCCGCCTTGCTGCGTGACCGCCAATCCGTTCTGGCGTCGACCGCATCGCCGAGCGCGGCATTCGCAATGCGGGCCTCGCGCGCGCGGCGCACGATTCGCCCCGTCGCGACGACCATCCCGGCGCCGTCGCGCAGTACCCGCACGCGAGTCCGTTCGTCGTGGTGCCAGTTGACGGGCACTTCCTGCACCTCGACGCCGACCGCGAGGGCGACCGCGACCACCTCCGCGTCCCATGCGAACCCACGCTCCTGGCACCATGGGAGCAGGCGTCTCCATATCCCGGTCGCGGCGACCTTGGCGCCGCACTGCGTGTCGACGACACTCGGGGTCACGGTTGCCTGCAGCAAGCGGTTGTACGCGCGGCCCAAGGCTTCGCGCCAGCGACTCTCGGGATTGACAACGACCGAAGCCGACACGTCACGGGATCCGATCGCGAGCACGGCTGCCCGCGTCGCAACCGTGAAGATGCGCGCCAGATCAGGGAGCGGCGTGGCGAGGTCGACGTCGCAGAACCCCGCGTACTCGGTTGTGGCCGCGGCGAGTCCGGCCGCGACCGCGGCACCCTTGCCCGCGTGCGGCATGAGAAGCAGCTCCGCATGCGGTTCGCCTTCGATGAGCTTCGCCACGATCTCCGCGGTGGAGTCGGTACTGCCGTCGTCGACGAAGAGCAGCCGGCTGCCGGGTGCGAGCGCGGCCACGAAGTCGAGCAGTGCGCGACCGTGCTCTTGGACCCGGTCCTCCTCGTCGAAGATGGGAACGACCAGCGTGAGCGCCTCGTCACCGCTCATGGAGCTCCCTGCTCATCGCGGTCAGGCTCCGGCACGAGGAACACAGTTGCAGTCTCGCGGTCGCCGCGCTGCAGGAGTTCGGCGTAGCGCGCGACGTCGTCGGGGTGGACACCGTCGACCTCGACCAGGTCCCGCTCGACCAGATCGGCGAACTCGGCGCGTCCGAGCAACGCCTCGACGTCGATCTCGCCGTTGGCCAAGGTCGGCACCGGGGGGAGCTGGTCACGTTCGCGCGCTCTCTCGCCGCGGCGGTTCAGGACGATGCCGCCGGATGCGGCCAAGTCTTGCGCGAGTTGCTCCTGCAGGTGGAGCACTTCGGCACGCTCGGCTCGGTCGAGACCGTCATGGTGGGCGACGAGCGTCGCGCCGGTCGGCGGCTCGCGCGAGTCGGCGCCCATCTTCAACACCAGTGCGCCCTCGGCGTTGGTCCCGTTGTACGCGCGTTCGGGGCCGAGTTGGCGGACGAGGGCCGGATCGTCGACGACGAACGGGATGTTGCGGCGCTGGAGCTCGGCCACGAGTGCGCCGCTGTACGGCTCCGCGAACCGGGCAGTGAACAAGTCGTCGACGAGGAACGGACCTTGGCCTTCGAGCGACTCGAGCTGCGCCGACAGCGCGCGCGCCGGCCCGACGGCCCACGCCTGCGAGTTGGGTCCGTCGCCGTAGTTCGTCGCGGGCAACGCGAGCACTCCGACGACCAACGCGACGATGGCACTGGTGAACACGACCGGTCGCGTACGCAGCGGAGCGTCCGAGCGCGCACCGACGAGCGCAGCCGCGACGGCGAACACCGTGAAGGGTCCGATCGCCCACAGCGCTCGGAACGTGTGCGGAGTCACGGAGCCGAACAGCGTTTCCGGCATCAGTGTTGCGGTGATCAACGCGCAACCGACGGCGAGTGCGGCAGTCGCGACGGCATTGCGGGCGACGGCGTCATCGTTGCGCCGCGCGTACACGGCACTCGCGGCGAGGATCGCGCCCAGCGCCAGGAGTCCGAGCACCGAAGTCGCGAGCGCGGGCGACTCCCAATCGGCGCTGAAGGTCTCGTCGAACGACGGACGGAACCAGGCCGGCGGGAGCGTGAGCACGCTCGCCACCGTGCGGATGCCCAAGCCGGGGCCGATGGCCTCGGCGTCGGACTCCCGGATCCCGTCGGCGATGAGCGTCATGTTGCCCGGGCCGTCGCTCGTGAACTGCTCGACGACCGGCTGGGCCCAACAGATGACGACGACCAGCGCCGACACCCATGCGGTGCGCACGAGCTTTCGCCGCTCGCGCGTCCAGCGGTCCTCGGGCTCGGCGCGCGCCAGACGGCGTGCATGCCAGCCGAGCACGAACACGCCCGCCGCGCCGAGCACACCGACCAGACCCACGTACAAGAAGTGCGTCTGCACGAGCACGCTGCCGACGAACACCGCGAAGGGCAACGCGTACGCGTCGGCACACAGCAATGACCACGCGAGCATGAGATACAACAGAAACGGCAGAATCAGCAGGTGGGGTTGCCACGGCTCGTAGAGCACCTCGCTGCCCATACTCCAGACGAGCAAGGCCGCCACCACCATGGCGATCGTCCCGAGGCGAGCGCCACCGCGGCGGAACGCAACGATCGCGACCCCGGCTACGGCGGCCACGTTCAGCGCCGCGGATCCGATCGCGAGGCCCACGGCCGTTCCTGCGACCCGCACGGGTACCGCGAGCGCATCGAAGAGCAGCGGCCCGGGATTGTTGAAATCGATCCCCGGAGAGTTCAACGAAGCGGACGTCCACGTCCCGACTTGCGGGCGATGCGACCCGAACACGTCGTACGACCGGACTCCGAAGAAGCCGTTGTCGCCGACGGGCAGCCAGTCGTGGCGGAGCGCCCGGATCATCGCGACAACGATCGGAATGACCGCGGCCGCGATCGCACCCCCGAACGCGACCCGGATCCAGACCCGCGAGCGCGCGTCAGGATCAGGTTCGATCGCCGCCACTTCCACTGCCGGCTCAGCTCGCGCCACTCGGTGGGCCCATGAACACCGCGGTGGGCAACCCGATCTCGAGCATACGATCGAGGCGGCGGCGCGTCTCCGGTGCGATGCTCTCGTTGAGGCCTTGCATCAACAGCGCGTCGTCGACCCGCGCCATGAGGTCCTCTTGGCCCGCGTTGGCCAGATCGGCGAAGACCTGCTCGCGGAGCCGCTCATACTCGGCGATCTCCTCGATCGGTCGGGGATCGACGTACGCGATCTCGGTGAAACCCGGCCGCGCGCGCCAGCGCTCGATCTCACGGCCGGTCGCGACATGCAGTTCGAGCCGGGCGTCCTCGGGTTTCATGGCGTGGTAGCGCGTCGCGCCGGCGCGGTTGAGTTCGTGAACGCGGACGTCGAATCCGAGGCGATCGAGTTCGTTGAGCAACCCGTAACCCTGTGCGCCGATCCCGAGCGGGTCGGGTTGGAAGGTAAGGAGGTACGGCCCGTCGTCGCCGCGCGCGGCCGCGTCTCGCAACGCCGCCGCGGTCGACGGGATGACTGCCCCGAGCGCATCGTTCACTCGCCGCGTCTGCACCGTGGTGCGCGTCGCGTCGGTGACCGTCCAAACCACGACGACGAGCGCGATCCCTACCAGCGCGAACTGCCCGCCGCGCGTCGCCCGCTCCGTTCGCGCCGCGGGGATCCGCGCCCGAACCGCGACAACGAGCGTCCATCCGACCGCGAGCACCAACAGTGCGGCGATCCCCCACGCCCACAGCAGGAGGTAATACCAGACCTTCCCGAAGATGCGCGAGGCCGACACGAACCCGAGAACCAGCGCAATCCCGAGCACCGCGTGCAACGCGACCAACGCCCGGTGCCGCAACCGCCACGACACGAACGCGGTGATCAGGCCGGCGGAGATGAGCAGGAGACCGGGCAGGATCGAACCGCCCACCTCGGCGGGACCCGCATTGGAAGCAAGTTCGTCGGTGAAGAGACGCCAGACGTTGAGCTGGGTCAGGAGGTCGCGCACACCCGAGCCCACACCGACCGCCTCTTCGGGCGGATTGCTGAAGTGACGCCATATCACGGTGAGGTTCCCGGGCGAATGCACGAATTCCTCGATCACGGGCGGGAGCCACAGCAGCACGCCGGTCGCGACGCCGATGAGACCCCAGCGTCGGTTCGCGCGCCGGGCTTCGGCTTCGCCGCGGCTGTCGAAGGCGCGCCAGATCACGATGCCCGCGGTGACCGCTATCAACCCGCCGACGAGGCCGAGATAGGGGATGTGCGTCTGCGCGCAAAACGTTCCCGCGAAAACGGCGACCGGAAGCATCGGGAGGTCGCCGAGGAACACCGACCACACCGCGAGTAAGAACACGATCCACCACAACACAGGCAGGTACGGGTTCCAGGGCAAGGTCAGTAAGTCGGTGGTGTATGCATGCGTCAAGATCGCGATGAGCGCGCCGACTGCGAGCATGAGCGTGGTTCCGGCGCGACGGTGAGCGATCCAAAGCGCGCATCCGATCGCGATCAGATTGAGCATGACACCGGCAGCTTGCAGCGCCCACGATGTCGCACCGAAGAGTTGATAGAACGGCCAGAGGCTCCAGAA
The DNA here is from genome assembly GCA_040513235.1 of Acidimicrobiia bacterium. Classification (GTDB taxonomy): domain Bacteria; phylum Actinomycetota; class Acidimicrobiia; order IMCC26256; family PALSA-610; genus JANNHK01. Next base: position 7,094 of record JBEVDP010000178.1, read on the forward strand.
GCTCAAAGGGCCCGGGTGACTGCCCGAGTCGATACCGAATGTCCCGATGCGGCCCGCCAGCCCGATGAGCGGTGGATGGCTGCTCGCGATGTCGCGGACCCGCAACTCCGTTTGTGCCATGTCGAGCAACGGGAACCAGCGGGGGTTGGCCAGGACGCCCAACGCGACCAGCAATGGCGCCGCGAGCAAGACCAGCAATGCCATACCGAGTGCGAGCCGACCACCGCGCCGTCCCGAAGATTCATCAGCAACCGCGCGCTCGGAATCGTCGACTTCAGCAGTCCCGACCGGGCCGGCGTCGTCGGCGACGTCCCCTGCGGGGACGCCTATCGCGGCGGCGGGATCCACGCGGCGAGCGTACACGGGCGTCTCCGTGATGTTCGCTCAGGGGAGACGCTTCACGATGCGCAACGCGCCGAGTCGAGCAGGCGATTGATGGTGGGATCCCGTGCGCTCGGCGAGGTCGGCGCGGTGTGCGAGGAACCACTCGTAGGACTCGATCACCATCGACGCGTTCGAGTGGCGCGGCTCCCATCCCAGCTCCGCACGCGCCTTCGTGGTGTCGAACCACAACGACTCGCTGTAGAGCAACCAATGGTACGGCGCGAAGGGCACCAGTCCCCGTCCGGCGAGCGTCTTCATCGCGACGCGCGCCGGTGCGACCGGGAGCGATCGCACCCGTGAGCCGGTTCCCGCATGGTCGACAAGTGCTTGCAGCGTCTCTCGCATCGTGCCGAACTCCACCGCGCCGACGTTGTAGACCGCAGGACCGGGCCGTCGCGCCGCGCGAAGGCAAGCGTCGGCGAGGTCTTCCGCGTGCACGAACTGGTAGCGGTTGTCGCCCGGGCCCAGCACGTAGACGGGCGCGCCGTCGGCAACGAACTCGAAGAGGATGGCCATGATGCCGAGCCGGCCGTGGCCGAGGATCGTGCGCGGGCGCACGATCGTGACGTCGACCCCTCCGGCCGCGGCTTCGCGACACAGCACCTCGG
>JBEVDP010000179.1:0-7042 GCA_040513235.1 Acidimicrobiia bacterium
CCGAGCTGCGACTGCACCGCGGCCGCGAGGGAGTCTTCCCAGCGCCAGTTGTGCTCGAAGTGACGGTTGCCTTCCACCATGAGGTCGTAGAGCCAGAACAGTCCGTAGATGCCGCAGGACGCGATCGTCGCGATGATCCGGCCCGCGTAGTTGTGGCGGCCCTTGAGCCGGCCGGGGTCGGGCGGCGTCAGCGGCGTTCCCAACTCCGCGTACACCTGGCTCAGTTCGGCCTCGATCGCCCCTTCCGCGTGGTCATGCGCGACGAGGTCCATGTCGAGGAACACATACGCGACGTACCGGGCGATGCCGCCGGTGACGACATCGATCAGGACCCACAGTGCGGGGTCGCGAAATTCGGTTGCCTGCTGGCGCAGCACCGCCATCTGGGGTGCCATTCGTTCGAACGCCGGCCGCACGTGTTCCGTCTGACCCTGTTCGTGGGCTTGTTCCCACGCGAAGGTCATCGCCGCGTCGAGCAGTTCGATCCGGCGCCGGTTGTGATCGCGCGAGCGCCGCATCTGCTGGTACAGGACGTAGAAGCCGTAGATGCCGCAGGTGAGCAACGTCCAGCCGAACGCGGTCCAGAAGGAGAAGACGTAGTCGGTCTCGTAGCGGCGCTGCCACGCGGCGCGGACACGGTCGGAAGCGGGCATCGGCGGCGCGGCGCCATAGGGGCCCGGTGCGTTGGACGGGGGCTGGTATTGAGCCACGGCGGCGAGCATACGCTCGACGGCGACGCGAGGTGCCACCTTCGAGCACCGAGGAGTTCCGCCATGGAGCAGTTCGATCCGACGCCTGCAGATCGCTTCACCTTCGGGCTGTAAACGGCGGGGGCGAGCGCCGACGCCCTCGTGGCACTGCGCCGCGAGCGCCGTGACATCCAAGCACTAGCTGCGCGCGGATACGGGCACGAGCGGCTCGATCAACTTGTCACCGAATTGCTGCTCGGGGTCCGTTGAGCGCCGACAACAGCGAATGCGCCCATGCGTCACTCAGCCGTACTCAGTACGGCTGAGTGACGCATGGCGTCCACCAGGGGTGATGTGGTGGGCATGTGCTCCGTGCGGCCGGGATTGTGGGTAGGTTCCGGCTATGGACGTGGCCGACTCGATCCTCGATCTCGTGGGCGGCACGCCACTCGTCCGGCTGCGCCGGATCGCGGCCGCCGAAGGCTTGCAGTGCGACCTGCTCGCGAAGTTGGAGTTTGTGAACCCGGGCGGCAGCGTGAAAGACCGGGTTGCGGTCGCGATGATCGACGCGGCGGAGGCATCGGGCGCGCTGCAGCCGGGCGGCACGATCGTCGAACCAACTTCGGGCAACACCGGTGCGGGTCTCGCGATCGTCGCGGCGCAGCGGGGCTACAAGTGCATCTTCGTGATGAGCGACAAGATGAGTGACGAGAAGGTCGCACTCCTGCGTTCTGACGGCGCCGAGGTCGTCGTGTGCCCCACCGCCGTGCCGCCCGAAGACCCGCGCTCGTATTACTCCACCGCCGAAAGACTGGTACGCGAGACGCCGGGCGCGTTCCGTCCGGACCAGTACTCGAATCCGGCCAACCCGCGCGCGCACGAGCTCACCACCGGGCCCGAGATCTGGCGCCAGACCGACAGCAAGGTGACGCACTTCGTCGCGGGCATCGGGACGGGCGGCACGATCACGGGCGTCGCGCGCTACCTGAAGTCGCAGAACCCAGCGGTGCAGATCGTCGGTGCCGATCCTTCGGGATCGGTGTACTCCGGTGGCACCGGCCGCCCGTACTTGGTGGAAGGGGTCGGCGAAGACTTCTGGCCGACGACGTTCGATCCCGCCATCGTCGACCGCGTCGTGGAGGTGAGCGATGCGGACTCGTTCCTCACCGCGCGGCGTGTCACGCGCGACGAGGGCTTGCTCATCGGCGGGTCGTGCGGAACCGCGGTGCACGCCGCGCTCGCAGTCGCGCGTGAACTCGGCCCCGACGATGTCGTCGTCGTCTTACTGCCCGACTCGGGGCGCAGCTACCTGTCGAAGATCTTCGACGACGGGTGGATGTTCGACATGGGTTTCTTGCGCGCGCCCGGACCGGTCGCGGGCGACGTCCTCGCGGCGAAGGGGCACGTGCTCGCCGCGCTCGTGCTCATCACGCCCGACGAACCGGCGCGTGCCGCAGTCGACCTCATGCACGACACCGGCGTGTCGCAACTCGTCGTCAGTGTCACCAAGGACCTGCCGCTCGCCGCGAAAGAAGTCGTCGGTACCTTGCAAGAACTGCAACTGATGGACCTCGCGTTTCGCAATGCAACGGTGCTCGATCGTCCCGTCGGTGAGATCTGCGGGCCGCCGATGCCGATGATCGGAATCGGGGAGCCGGTCGCGCGCGTCGTGGAGTGCCTGGAGCAGGGTCCCTCCGTGCTCGTGCTCGACGGCGGTCACCCGATCGGCGTGCTCACCCGCTCCGACGTGCTCGGATTCCTCGCGACCAAGGCGAATTCGGGCACGCGCTGACCGACTTCAGTAGGGCGGGTCGGCCAGACCCGCGATGTCCGGGAGATCGGCGCTGACGCGCTCGGGGAAGTCGGGCGCGCGCTTCTCGAGGAACGAGGCCACGCCCTCGCGCGCATCGCCGGAACGGGCCCGGGTCGCGAGGCCTTCCGACTCGGCCCGGTGTGCCACCATCGGGTGCTCGGCGCCGAGCATGCGCCACATGATCTGGCGGGTCAGGGCGACCGACACCGGAGCGGTGTTGGACACCATCTCCTGCGCGAGCTCGTGGGCGGCCGGTAACAGGTCGTCGGCGGAGAGCACGGCCTTCACGAGACCGGCTTCGTGTGCTTCCTGCGCGGACACGAGCCGCCCGCTCAACATCCACTCCATCGCGGTGCTGACGCCCACGACGCGCGGCAGGAACCAGCTGCTGCATCCCTCGGGCATGATGCCGCGCCGCGTGAACACGAACCCGTAGCGCGCGTTCTCGGACGCGAGCCGCACGTCCATCGGCAGGGTCATCGTCGCGCCCATCCCGACCGATGCGCCGTTCACCGCCGCGATCACCGGCTTCTTCGACGCGAACACGCGCAGTGCCATGATCCCGCCACCGTCGCGGGGCGCGCTCTTCGGCCCGGCTGTCGGCTGCGGCGCGAACGCGCCACTGCCGCCCGAAAGGTCGGCCCCCGCACTGAACGCCCGCCCCGCGCCCGTCACGATTACCGCGCGCACCTCGTCATCCGCGTCGGTGCGGTCGAACGCGGCAATGAGGCTCACGAACGTTTCGCCCCGAATCGCATTGAGCGCGTCGGGCCGGTTGATCGTGATCGTCGCCACGTGGTCGGTGACGTCGTATTCGAGGTCGGCGAGCGGCTCTGACATGTTCCCTGCTTTCAGATGCGGGCGGGATGCACCGGCACACCGGCGACGTCGACTTCGATTCGGAACACACAACCGCGGAGGCCGGCGTCGTCGGTGTTGTCGGCGGTTGTGACGTAGAGGTCGCGTCCGTGCAGGCACACGCTCGTGACAAACGACGACGGCGGCTCGATCCGGCGATCGAGCACACCGTCCGGTGTGAAGCGACCGACGCCGCCCGTGACAAGCGCGACCCACAGCGCGCCGTTCTCGTCGACCGCCATCCCGTCCGGCGTGCCGTACGCGCGCACGTCGATGTCGCGGCGATCGATCGCAGTGCCGCCGTCGGTCAGCGTATGCACGATGATCGTCTGCGCGCGGCTGTCGGAGTGGTAGATCGTGCGCTCGTCTGAGGAGAGCGCGATGCCGTTGGCGTGCACGACGTCGCCGTACAGCGTCGTCGCGACTCCGGGCGCGTCGATGCGCCAGCATTCGCCCGGAACCGGTTCCGCGGCGCGGTCGAACACGGCGAAGCGCAACGCGCCCGCGTACACCCGGCCTCGTGAATCTGTGCAGAGATCGTTCCAGCCGGGCAAGCCGTCGATCGAGAACAAGGGGCTGGTCGCACCGTCGTGCACACGCACGATGTCGCGCCCACCGAGGACAAGGCCGCCGTCGGCGTGAAGTGCGATGCCGCCGACGCCGCGCCGTTTCGGGACGACGGTCTCGATCGAGCCGTCGGGATCGGCGCGGTAGACGCCGCCGCCGAGCACATCGCTGAAAAACAGCCCGCCGTCGGGCGCGACGGTCGGCCCTTCCACGAGGCCGTAGCCCGACGCGACGAGCGAAAACTGCATAGGGTCAGGAATCTACGGTGCGGACGCAGCGGAGCCACGGACGGCGTAGCGAGGGAGCCTTATAAGTGCCGCTCGTGCTCGGCGTGGATTCCTCCACGCAATCCACGAAAGTCGAGGTCCGGGACGCCGACTCCGGTGCGCTGGTCGCGTCCGGCCACGCGCCGCACCCGCCGACCACGCCGCCGCGTAGCGAGCAGGATCCCGAATCCTGGTGGACGGCACTTCAGCAGGCCGTCTCCGCTGCCGGCAATCCGCAGGTCGACGCCGTCGCGGTCGCCGGCCAACAGCACGGGATGGTGGTGCTCGACGCGGCGGGCGCGGTCGTCCGACCGGCGAAGCTCTGGAACGACACCGAGTCGGCGCCCGACGCGGGGTGGCTTATCACGCAGTTGGGCAGCGCGCAGGCGTGGGCGGATGCGTGCGGCACGGTGCCGGTGGCCGCGCTCACGATCACGAAGCTGTCGTGGCTGCACCGCTCGGAGCCCGACGCGTGGGCGCGGCTCGCGCGCGTGTGCTTGCCTCACGACTGGCTCACGTACCGCCTCACCGGCGAGTTCGTCACCGATCACGGCGACGCGTCCGGCACCGGGTACTTCGATCCCACGAGCGGCGCGTACCGGCTCGACCTGCTGGCGATCGTCGACGGCGATGCCGACTGGGCGCCGCGGCTGCCACGCGTGCTCGGTCCGACCGACACCGCCGGCACGCTGGATGCAGCGATGGTCGCGCCCGGCACCGGCGACAACATGGCGGCCGCGCTCGGCATCGGGGTCGCGCCGGGGGACGTCGCGATCTCACTCGGAACGTCGGGCACCGTGTACACGGTCAGTGACACGCCGACGCACGATGGCTCCGGTGCCGTTGCCGGTTTCGCCGACGCGACGGGCCGGTTCCTGCCGCTCGTGTGCACGCTCAACGCCACGAAGGTCACCGATGCCGTCGCGCGCTTGCTCCGTGTCGACCACGCGACCCTCGACTCGCTCGCACTTGCCGCCGAGGGCGACGGCCCGGTGCTCGTGCCGTATTTCGACGGTGAGCGCGTCCCCGACCGGCCCGATGCCACAGGCACGATCGCCGGCCTCCGATCCGACGTGACGCGCGAACAACTCGCGCGCGCGGCGTTCGAAGGTGTCGTGTGCGGACTCCTCGATGGGCTCGACGCGCTCGCCGCCGCGAACGTCGCAACCGACGGTCGACTGCTCCTCGTCGGAGGCGGCGCGCAGTCCGGCGCGTATCGACAACTGATGGCCGATCTCAGTGGACGGGTCGTGCACGTGGCCGCCGAACCCGAGCCCGTCGCGGCCGGCGCGTGCGTCCAAGCGGCTGCGGTCTTCCACGGTCGCATGCCCGACTGGGCATTCGGAGACGCTGCAGTAGTCGAACCGCGCGCCGTCGACCGAGAGGCGGTGCGCGCAAGGTACCGCGCCGCCGCGCACGGGTAGCCTTCACACCATCGTGACTGCTCGCGACGGCTTCGAGACCCGGGCCATCCACGCCGGCCAGGAGCCCGACGCGACCACCGGTGCGGTGGTGCCGCCGATCAGTCTGGCGACGACGTTCGCGCAGGATGCCGTCGGCGTGCACCGCGGATACGAGTACGCGCGGAGCGGGAATCCGACGCGAACCGCGCTGGAGTCGTGTCTCGCCGCGCTCGAAGGCGCAGGCAACGGCATCGCGTTCGCCAGCGGACTCGCTGCCGAAGACGCGCTCCTGCGCACCCTTTCGCCTGGTGACCACGTGATCATGCAAACCGACGCGTACGGCGGAACGTTCCGGCTCATCGCGCGCGTGTACGAACGGTTCGGCATCGACTGGTCGGCAGTCGACGTCGGCGAACCCGACGAGCTTGCCGCCGCGTGGCGGCCAGAGACGCGCATGGTGTGGATCGAGACGCCGACGAATCCTGCATTGTCGATCGTTGACATCACCGCGATCGCAAAGACCGCCCACCAGCGTCGAGCGCGCGTCGTCGTCGACAACACGTTCGCCACGCCATACCTTCAGGAGCCGCTCGCGCTCGGCGCCGATGCGGTCGTGCACTCGAGCACCAAGTACCTGGGTGGGCACTCCGACGTGATCGGAGGATTTGTCGCAACCCGAGATGCGGAACTGGCCGACGAAGTGCGCTTCCTTCAGAACGCGATGGGCGCCGTCCCGTCGCCGTTCGACTGTTATCTCGTGTTGCGCGGCGTCAAGACGCTGGCGATCCGCATGGACCGCCACTGCGAGAACGCGCGAGCAATCGTGCAGTGCCTCCAGGCTCACGACGCCGTTGACCGGGTGTTGTATCCCGGCTTGCCCGATCATCCGCGCCACGCGGTCGCGGCTGCGCAGATGCGCGATTTCGGCGGGATCGTTTCGTTCACGCTCGCGGGCGGTGAGAACGCGGCACTCGACGTCGTCGGGCACACGCGGTTGTTCACGCTCGCCGAGTCCTTGGGTGCGGTCGAGTCGTTGATCGAGCATCCGGCGCGCATGACGCACGCGTCGGCCGCGGGTTCTCCGCTCGAGGTCGATCCCGCGCTCGTTCGGCTGTCGGTCGGCATCGAGACCGAAGCCGACCTCGTCGCCGACCTCACGCAGGCCCTCGACGCGCTGGTCTGGTGATGAACCGGCGCGAGTTCCTGATCGCGGCGGCCGGCGCGCCGCTCCTGCTCGCGGCGGTGCCGGGCGAAGGCAGTCCCTACGGCGAGCTGCAACCGGCCGACGAGAACGGTTTCATGCTGCCGCGCGGGTTCACGTCGCGGGTGATTGCGCACGCGGTCGAACCGGTCGCGGCCACCGGATTCGTCTGGCACGTCTTTCCCGACGGAGGCGCGACGTTCCCGACCGGCGACGGCGGGTGGATTTACGTGTCGAACAGCGAA
>JBEVDP010000180.1:0-3534 GCA_040513235.1 Acidimicrobiia bacterium
GCGCATGCCGTTTGCCGACACCGTCTCATGGTGGAACCACTCGGCGCGTGAGCGCACCGGTCCACAGGGCACGTCGGCCGCCTCGAGGAGCGCGAGCCACTCGGTGCGACTCCGACGGCGAAACGACGCCTCGAGCAAGCGCGTCGTGATCTTCGCGCCGGGCGCGATCAGTGCGGCACGCAGGTCGCCGTCGATCTCCGGTTCCGTCAGCACCTCGGCGAGCACGCCGGTCACTTCCAGCGCACGCAGGTAGACGGGCTCGAAGAGCCCGCCGAGAAAGAGCCACTCTCCGTCCGCGCATTGGTACAAGCGGTAGTTGGGGGCGCCGCCGAGGGGTGCGCGCCACAGCGTGGTGGTGCTCCGCTCCCACCGCGTCGCGATCATCACCTGCGCCGCGCCCTGCAATCCGCTGACGACGACGGTCTGCCCCTGCCCGGATCGGTCCCGCTCGTGCAGCGCGGCGCCGATGGCCAGCGCCAGCGTGTTGGCCTGCCCGTAGTGCGCTTGGGGCGACACCAGGTGCACCGGCACGTCGTCGTACGAGGCCTGCTCGAACGCGATGCCGGTCAGGCCGGCCAGCAGGTGGTGAGACGCGGGGAGCGAACTCCAGCGTCCCCGTTCTCCGTACGGCGGCGCCCAGGCATGGATCAGCCGCTCGTGCGCGCGGGTCAGCGTGTGCCCGTCGAGCCCCCGACGTTCGAGCTCATCGGGTGACGAGTCGAAGATCACCACGTCCGACTCGCCGATCAAACGCCGTACGGAGGCAAGCTCGGCGGGGTCGTCGAGGTCGAACACGACGCGTGTCTTGTTGCGATGCCACGCGAGGTAGCCAGGCTCGTCATGCCCGCGCTCGTCGTCGGTGGCATCGACCCTTACCACGTGGGCACCGAGATCGCCGAGATGCATCGCGGCCATGGCGCCCGCGCGGCCACCAGAGCAGTCGAGCACCCGAACTCCCGCGAACGCCATCACCGTTTGGTCTCCTCTCTGCGGCCTGGACATGTACGAAGGAGCATTCTCTCCGACTTACCGGGCGCGGGAAGGGCAAGATGTGTGCGTCAAACCGTGAGATCCATGGTCGGTGGTAGGGGTGTTGAGATGACGCGTGGTCGGCTGACGGACGATGAACGAGCCCAGGTCATGGACCGCATCTTGGACGCGGCGAAACGCTGCTTTGCGAGCCGGGGCGTGGAGCCTACCGAGATGCACCACATCGCGGCGGAAGCGGAGGTCAGTCGTGAGACGCTGTACCAGTACTTCCCCGACCGTGACGCCCTCCAGGCCGCGTACTCGCAACGACAAGCACTCGAAGTCGCGGCGGAGGCGTTCTCGACGATCCACCCGGACGACCCGTTGGATCGTCAGCTCGTCGAGGTGGTCATGGCCGTGCTTCGTGCCGTGCGATCCGATCCGGTGCTGGCGGAGCGGTTCGGTTCCGACAACGTCGGTGCCGCGGTGGCGTTCGCGCATCGCTCGGAAGTGGTGCGAGGAATCGCGGAAACCTTCTTCGTGGAGCTGTCGCGCGACGCCCAGGAAGCGGCGGCGGCGTGGATCTTGCGCGTGGTCGTCGGGTTCTTGATAATGCCGGCCGTCGACGAACGCTACGAACGTCTCCTGCTGGAAAGGTTCGTGGCGCCGGCGTTCGCCGGTACTCGGCGACTCACCTGGCGCTGAAAGCTCTGGTCAGGCGTTCTTGAGGAACGCCCAGGTGGGTTCGGCCGCGGTGCTGTTTGGTCGACGCCAAGCCCACTGAGGAGCGCGGACGCCGGACACCGAAATGTGAACGCATATCTCGCTCTCCTGTTGGTTCCGTGGGTTAATCGCGGCCGGGGAGGCGTGGTGGGTGTGCCCCGAGGGCGAGCATGGCGAGGGCGACGAGTGGTTGGTGGCCGTGGAAGCCGAACGCGATGCGGGTGAGCAAACGGATCTTGGTGTTGGTGGACTCGACGAGTCCTTGCGAGAGGCCGGTTTCGAGTGCGGCGTCGATCGCTGCGCGGTGGGTGACGATGCGGCGTTGGAGTTGGATGAACGCGGGCATGCGGGAGCGGCGCGCCCAGCTCGTCCATTGATCGAGCGCGATCTTGCCTTCTTCGCCTTTGACCGCGAACACGTAGCGCAGTCCTTCTTTGAGGAGGTAGGCGCGCCAGAGTCGCGGGTCGGTCTTGGCGATCCAGTCGAGTTGGTGGCGTTGCCGGCGAGTGAGGTCACCGGGGTTCTTCCAGAGCGCGTAGCGGGACTGGGAGATGTGTTGCGCGTCGCCGGTTGAACGACCTTGTCGTGCGAGCCCGGCGGTGGGACGACGACCTTTGGCTTGGTTCCAGGCTCGCCGTCGTTCGATGTCGAGTGCTTCGATCGCCCACGCGACGACATGGAACGGGTCGGCGCTGCGTAACGCGTTCGGAGCTCGTCGGGCGACGACGCGTGCGATCCAGTCCGCCATATCTGCCGAAACGTGGGTCAGCAGTGCTGAGCGTTCGGGTCCGAGCTGATCGAAGAACACGTTGAGTGCGGCATCGTTGCGGCCGGGGCCGGCCCACACCAGGCGGCCGGTGTCGTGATCGACGACCACGATCAGATATCGGTGCCCGCGTTTGTAGGAGATCTCGTCGATCCCGATCCGACGGAGACCCTCGAGCCGGTCGATCGACGCGTCGACGTCCGCGTTGACGCGGGTCACAATCGCGCCGACCGTGCGCCACGCAACTCGCAGCAGTTCCATCACCGCGCTCTTCGACGTCCGAACCGCGAGCCACGCCGCGAACGCATCGAAGTCGCGGGTGTGACCGGCACGATGACGCGCCCACGGCACCGCCGCCACGATCACCCCATGCTCACGACAGCGCACCCGCGGCGCGCAAGCTTCGAGGAACACCCGAGTCGTCCCGAGATCCAACGCTCGCCACCGACGACGACCTTCACCAGCGTCATAACGCGGTGACCGTCGCCGGCATTCACCACACCGGCTCCGCGCTCTCGCCGCTGGGCGCACCGACACCACGATCGCGTCCGCTGCGCCGTCGAAGTCGACACCCTCGACGACGGTTTCAGTGAGCCCGCATGCGCGTTCCCATACGCTCTTGTTCCGCACCCCGCTTGCCTCCAGGATCGAAGCCGTCAGACAGCTCCGAACCTAGAAACCGAGCGGGGTGCGGCCGCGGACCGACACGAATACCACCCACGGAAGAAGCAGAAGAGCGAGTTATGCGTCCGCGAGGAGGTCGGCGTCCCGAAGCGCCGCGCTGAGGCGCGACCACTCGGCAGCACCTTCGAAGCATCGTTCCCTCGGCGGCGTTCCCTCCCAAGAACTGCGCTTGACGGAAATGAGGTCACCGCCGTACACATGGATCGCGCTAAGCGGACGTGATCCGGCAGCGACAACATCGTGGATTGCCTCCGCGCCGAGAACCAAGACCTCTCCAGGTGCCGTTGAGTGACCGCCTATCACTTCGACAGTGTCGTCGCGGCGTCGAAAGAGCGTGCTGTCTTCGATACCCGCGCACGTGCCGGTGACAGTCCACATGCGATGGTCGTGCA
>JBEVDP010000181.1:0-4388 GCA_040513235.1 Acidimicrobiia bacterium
TGTCGGAGCTCGCGCTGTCGGAGTCGCTGTCGTCGGAGTCGCTCCCGCATGCGGCGGCGACCAGCGCGAGGACAAGGGCCAGGGCCAGCAGCGCCGGGCGGAAGGAACGAGCGGGTGCTGCGTTCAAAGGGCGGCGGTAGATGCTCATAATGATTCCCCCTAACTCGGTAGCGTTAGCTGACACCATTGCGTTGCCCCTGTCAAGAGTTCATGATGATGATTATGCGCTACTCAGTACGAGGAGGCGGCCGAAGTGCTCACGAATGGGCCTGATCATCATCATCTTCTCCCGGCGGCAGCGCGGGGACGCCCGCGATGAGGATCGGGATCTGCGCGTACAACCTCAGTGCACCGCGCCTGCTCGACATTGCCGTTGCCGCCGACGAACTCGGATTCGACGCGTTGTGGCTCGGCGAGCACGTCGTGCTGCCGTGCGGCTACACGAGCGCGCACCCCACGCGTCCCGGGGGCGAGGCCGACAACGCACCCTTCGCGACGATCGTCGAGCCCGATACGGAGTTGCTGGATCCGTGGGTGTTCCTCGGTGCCGTCGCCGGCGCGACGACGCGCCTCCGGCTCGCGACCGGCATCTACATCGCCCCGCTGCGGCATCCGCTCGCGACCGCGCGCGCGGCCGTGACCGCGCACGACGTCTCCGCGGGTCGCTTCGTGCTTGGCGTCGGCTCCGGATGGCTGCGGGAAGAGTTCAGCGCGCTCGGAGTCCCGTTCGAGGAACGGGCGGCTCGTTTCGACGAGACCGTCGAGATCCTCCGCCGCGCGTGGGAGGGCGGGCCCTTCGCCCATCAGGGCACCGCCTTTCAGTTCGAGCCGGTGCAGGTCACGCCGCGCCCGGTCGCGATCCCGCTCGTGCTGGGTGGCAACTCGGAGCGCGCGCTGCGCCGGGCCGCGACCCTCGGCGACGGTTGGTTCAGCTCGGGACTTCCTTCGTTCGACGAAGCCGTGAGGCTCCACGAACGGCTCCGCGCACTACGGGAGCGACAGCCCCGCGCCGACTCGTTCCGGTGCTACTTCCGCGCCGACTTCGGCGAGGCCGAACGGCTCGATCGCTACGAAGCGAACGGGATCGACGATGTCGTGTTCTGGGCACATCAGCTGTGCCCGCCCGACGCGGACCCCTGCGCATCGCTGCGCCGGGCAGCCGATCAGCTGGGCGTGCGATAGCTGCTCGCGGCTTCGTGGACGGCGTCGACCACGCCGCCGACCGACGCGCCGGGGCCGAGTATGCAGAAGGCTCCCGCGTCGATGAGGTGCGCGACGTCGGCGTCGGGAACGATCCCGCCCACGATCACCGGCGTGTCGAGCCCGGCGTCGCGCAAAGCGCCGACAACGGCGGGAACGAGCGCGCGATGGGCGCCGTTGTGCATCGAGACTCCGACGACGTCGACGTCCTCTTGCGCGGCGACCGCCGCGATCATCGCCGGCGTCTGGCGCAGCCCGGCATAGACGACCTCGACGCCCGCGTCCCGGAGGATGCGGGCGACGATCTTGGCGCCGCGGTCGTGCCCGTCGAGCCCGACCTTCGCGATGAGCACCCGTAACGGTGCACGCACATTCATGCGGCGACGACCTCCGGCCCTCCATCACCCGTGCGGAATCGCGTCGCCGACCGGGCCTGAGATCTGCGCCTGGCTGCCCGACTCATACGCGTGCGTGTTCGGTCCAGGTGCCGAAGACGCCCTCCAGGGTGGCGATCGCTTCGCCGACGGTGACGTACGCGGCGGCGGCTTCGAGGAGCGCGGGCATCAGGTTGACGTCGGGCTCCACCGCGTCGTCGCGGAGGCGGTCCAGGGCGCGTTCCGCCGCGCCGGCGTTGCGATGCCGCTTGACGTCCGCCAGACGCGCGCGCTGGCGGTCCTCCACTTCTTCGTCGATGGACAGGGTGGGCGGGCGTTCGTCGTCGCCGTCGACGAACCCGTTGACGCCGACGAGCTTGAAGCTCCCGGCGTGCAGCTTGCGCTGGAACTGGTACGCCGATTCGGCGATCTCGGCTTGGAACCACCCCTCTTCGATGGCGGCCACGACGCCGTCGAGCAGCGACCCCGCGCCCAGCTCGTCGAGGTGGGCGAACACCGCTTCGGCGCGGCGCTCGAGCTCGTCGGTCAGCTCCTCGACGTACCACGATCCGCCGAGCGGGTCGGCCACGTGAGCCACGCCTGTCTCGTGGGCGATTACCTGCTGGGTGCGGAGCGCGATGCGCACGGCCTTCTCCGTCGGCAGCGCCAACGCCTCGTCGAAGCTGTCGGTATGGAGGCTCTGCGTGCCGCCGAGCACGCCGGCCAGGGCCTCGATCGCCACCCGCGCGATGTTGACCTCGGGCTGTTGCGCGGTCAGCGACACCCCCGCCGTCTGCGTGTGGAAACGCAACTGCAGGGAACGGGCATCGGCGGCGCCGAAGCGGTCGCGCATCCAGCGGGCCCAGATCCGCCGCGCGGCCCGGAACTTCGCGATCTCCTCGAAGAAGTCGATGTGCGCGTTGAAGAAGAAGCTCAACCGCGGGGCGAAGTCGTCGACCGCGAGGCCGGCGCCCACGGCCGCCTCGACATAGGCGAAGCCGTTGGCCAGGGTGAAGGCGAGTTCCTGCGCGGCCGTCGATCCCGCCTCACGGATGTGGTACCCGGAGATCGAGATCGGATGCCACCGGGGCATTTCGGCGGCGCAGAAACGCACGACGTCGCTCACCAGTCGCAGCGAGGGCCGCGGCGGGAAGATGAACTCCTTCTGGGCCTGGTACTCCTTCAAGATGTCGTTCTGGATGGTGCCGCCCAGGTGCGCGCGCGGCACTCCGCTGCGATCGCCCAACGCGACGTACATCGCCAGCAGCACCGCGGCCGGAGAATTGATGGTCATCGACGTCGTGACCGCGCCAAGGTCGATGCCCGCGAACAAGTCCTCCATGTCGGCGAGGGTGTCGATCGCGACCCCGGCCCGGCCGACCTCCCCGAGCGCCAGAGGATCGTCGCTGTCGCGTCCCATGAGCGTCGGCATGTCGAACGCGGTCGACAGGCCGTTGCCGCCCGCCCGAAGCAGTTCCTTGAACCGCGCGTTGGTGTCGTCCGCGGTGCCGAAGCCGGCGAACTGGCGCATGGTCCACAATTTGTTTCGGTACATCGAGGCGTACGGCCCGCGCGTGTAGGGGAACTGCCCCGGATGCTCGGCATCGGGGGGTCCGTACAAGGGCTCGAGCGGGACGCCCGACATGGTTTCGAAGTCGGTGTCGCGCTTCGGCGCGTCCTCGTAGGCGCGTCGCCACGCGGCTGAGGTGTGCATGCGTTCAGCTTAGTTGGACGTCAAAGTATCGACAAGCGCGCTCAGCGGAAGTCGCCGGCGCCGCGACGCACGTTGGCAAGGAGTTGAAACAATTCGACAAGCTTCGCCTCGCCCAGGCCGACGGAGACGAACACGCGCTTGTTCAGTTGGCGCGTCGCTCGCAGGACGAGGGCTTTGCCTTTCGGCGTGATCTCCGCCAGTGTGCCCCGCCCGTCGTCCGGGTTGGGCACGCGGCGGACCAGACCGTCTGCCTCCAGCCGGTCGACGGCGTTCGTGACGCTCGCGGCGTGAACCTGGAGACGCTCACCGAGTTTGCCCAGGGGCAACGAGCCTCGCCGGCTGAAGCGCAACAGCATAAGCGTTTCGTACCGCGCGAACGTCAGTCCGAACGGCCGCAGCACCTCGTCGACGCGCGCGATGAAGATCTGATGGACGCGCATGATCGACGTGATCGCCGCCATGCCGGGTGCAGCCGCCGCCCAGTCGTGCGCGACCCACTGTCGGTGGGCCTCCGCAATCGGATCGAACGGAAGCGTGCGCGACTGCATCAAAAGAGGGTAGCGACGCGAGTCGACGACCTGGCGTTGCCAGACGCGTCCACGGTACGACGCGGGCTCGGTCATGTCAGGTACTACCGAATGAACTCCGGTGGAGCGACTTCGGCCACGATTCCGACGTCGTGATCGGGCTCGACTCGTGCGCGAGAGGGTGTTCCTCGGGACGTTGTTCGACTCTTCGGTCCTCGTGGTTGTCTCTCGCCGGCGGTGCGGCGATCGGGAGGTCGCGAAACGAGGCGAAATCACGAGCAACGACGAGCAACGCGGCCGGACCAGGATCTGCGTTCTGACCTGCGAGAACGGCTCGGAATCGGTGGAGCGGGTGACGGGGATCGAACCCGCATGCCCAGCTTGGAAGTCAGGCACAGCCGGACGACGACGGACGACGGTGGACCGTCATGGCTGGTCAGCACGGGTGCACCGACAACGGCGGACACCACCGGACGGCAGCGGATGTGCCATCGATGTGGCATGACGGTCGTGAGATGAGCGCTGTCTGTCCGTTGCGCCATGGTCTTCGAACGACGCGATCGCGCCCGCGCG
>JBEVDP010000182.1:0-3098 GCA_040513235.1 Acidimicrobiia bacterium
GCCGCGTCGCTGGTAAAACCGGTGCTCGCACACCTTGCGCTCGCACTGGTCGCAGATGTCGACGAGCCGATCCTCGGCGACATCTCCGTCCGGCACGTCCTCTCGCACACGACCGGCCTGCCGAACTGGCGCACCGGGGCCGCCCTGGAGCCTCTCCGACCGGCGGGCGAGCGCTGGGGCTATTCGGGCGAGGCCTTCGTCCTGCTCCAAGGTGAGCTCGAAGGGCGCACCGGCCGCCCGATCGACGCAATCGCCGGCGAACTGGTCTTCGGCCCGTTGGGGATGACCGACACGCACTTCGACCCGCCCGAGCCCGGCTTCCACGGCTCGCGGCCGCTGCTCACGACGGCGGCCGACTACGGCCGGTTCCTCGCGCACGTTCTGACGCTCACCGACGAGCGCTGGGCTCCCCACGGCCGCATCGACGACGAACTGGCTTGGGGCCTCGGCTGGGGCCTGGAACTGGGCCCTCGGGTATACGGGTGGCAGTGGGGCCTCGACGTGATCCCGAGCCCGGCCGCGAACTTCGTGATCGGCTGCCCCGCGACAGGCGACGGGGTCGTGGTCCTGACCGATGACCCAAACGGCCGCGAGCGCTACCGGGCGATCGTGGACCGGGAGCTCCCCGGCGACCACCCGTCGCTCCGGGTCGAGCACAACCCCACGTGGATCGCCCTCTGCTCCTGAAGCCCGCCCGAGCCGGGGCCCGAGCGGCCCTCTGAGCGGAAAAACCGCGGCCCCAAGCGAGCCGCAAGCGAGCGTTAAGGGAACCGGCGCACAGTATGAAGCGTAGGAACGGTCGAACACTCGAGAGGAGGCCACCATGCCCACCACGACCAGTCCCAAGTCCGGATCCCGAGTCGACGCCATTCTCGAGCTGATCGACGGCGCCCTCGCGGAGTACGACGCCAGCGTCAACACCCCGGCCCCCGCAGAGGACGACCAGTTCCCCCTCATGGCCGCATAGTCCGCCGTACCCTGCGTGGAACTTCGGCGCGAGGCGCTGGAGAGTCGCGCAGGTTGGCCGGGGCCGGCGGCTAGACCTTGGCCGTGGCCGATGACCATGACGCGTGGATGGACGCAGCGCTCGCGCAGGCGCGGGGCGCGCTCGAGCACGACGACGTCCCGGTCGGCGCGGTCGTCGTCGAACTCTCGTCGGGTGCGATTGTCGCCGCGCGCCACAACGAGCGCGAGCGCATCGGTGATCCGACTGCGCACGCCGAAGTGCTGGCCTTGCGCGACGCCGCGCGCGCGGCGGGGAGCTGGCGGCTCGACGCGTACGCCCTCGTCGTGACGCTCGAACCGTGCCCGATGTGTGCCGGCGCGATCTGGGCCGCTCGCGTTCCGCGTCTCGTGTTCGGTGCGCCGGACGCGAAGGCCGGCGCCGCGGGCACGCTCTACAACCTCGCCTCGGACCCTCGGCTCAATCACCGTACCGAGGTCGTTCGCGGCGTTCGCGCCACGGAGTGTGCCGCGCTCTTAGCGCAGTTCTTCGAAGGTCGACGAGGAACTGCGATCCCCTAACATCCCGCCCGGAGGGATGCGAGAGCGGCCGAATCGGATGGTCTCGAAAACCATTGTGGGGCAACCCACCGTGGGTTCAAATCCCACTCCCTCCGCTCCGCAGGGCCGCCCGCGCCGGGCGGCCCTTGCTCGTTTACGCGGAAGGCGTGAGTCCGAGGTTGGCGTAGATCTCGCGCGTCGCGGTCGAGGTGTTCAACGTGTAGAAGTGGAAGCCGGGCACACCGCCGTCCCGGAGTTCCTCACACAGTTTCGTGGCTTCCTCGATGCCGACGGCGCGCACGGCTTCCTTGCCGCTCGGTTCCGCCGCGTAGAGCTTGGTGGCCAGCCACTCGGGGAACTCCGAACCTTGCATCTCGGCCATGCGCTTGATCGACGCGATGCTCGTAGCGGGCATGATCCCGGGCAGCACGGGCTTGTGGCAGCCGAGCTTCGCGAGCGTCTCCACCAGATCGAAGTAGTGACGCGCGTCGAAGAAGAACTGCGTGATCGCGAAGTCGGCCAGTTCCAGCTTCGCCGCGGTGTGATTGCGGTCGGAGGCGAGGCTCGGAGAGCGCGGGTGCGGTTCGGGGTGCGCGGCCACGCCGACCGAGAAATCGCCGATGTCGCGCACGAGCGCGACGAGATCGGACGCGTAGTCGAGTTCGCCGGGCGGGCCGTCGTAGTCGCGCGGCGGATCGCCGCCGAGGGCGAGGATGTTCTCGACGCCGTTGACCACGTAACTGTGCACGAGGTCGACGAGCGCCTGGCGGGTGTGCGCTGCGCAAGTGAGGTGTGCCATGGCCGTCAGGTCGAGCTCACCGTTCATGCGCACGACCATGTCGTGCGTCGTCTCGCGTGTCGAACCACCCGCCCCGTAGGTCATCGACACGAACGAAGGGTGCAGCAAGCGCAGCTGGTCGAGCATCACCCAGAAGCGCTCGGTGGCTTCGGGCGACTTCGGTGGCGAGAACTCGAACGAGTAGCTCGGTCCCGTCGCGAGGATGTCGCGGATCTTCATATGGCCTGACAGCCTACGCTGCGCGAACGCTCCGGAACCTGCGCAGCCGCAGCGAGTTCGTCACGACGAACACTGACGAGAACGCCATCGCACCGGCCGCAATGATCGGGTTCAAGAGCCCGAGGGCGGCCAGCGGGATCGCAGCCACGTTGTATGCGAACGCCCAGAACAGGTTGCCCTTGATCGTGGTGAGAGTGCGGCGCGATAGCGCGATCGCGTCGGCTGCCGCGCGCAGGTCTTCGCTCACGAGCGTGATATCCGCAGTCTCGATCGCGGCATCGGATCCGGTGCCTACCGCGATCCCGAGATCGGACTGCGCGAGCGCAGGCGCGTCGTTCACGCCGTCACCGACGACCGCGATCTGACGGCCCGCGGCTTGCAACTCCTTCACCACTTCGACCTTGCCCGCGGGGAGCAGCTCGGCCACGACCTGGTCGACACCGACCTCGCCGGCGACGCGTCGGGCGGTACTCGCCGCGTCCCCGGTCGCCATCACGACTTCGAGACCCAAGTCGTGCAACGCGTCGACGGCCGCGCGAGCAGTGCGCTTGACGGCATCCGAGATGACGAAGACCGC
>JBEVDP010000183.1:0-3951 GCA_040513235.1 Acidimicrobiia bacterium
TGTCACCGCGGCCAGCTCTTCGACGAGCCCCTTGTGCATCGTGTCGTGCCACAGGAAGACGTCGAGCGCGTAGTCGCCCGAGCCCTCGATGATGCGCATGCTCCAGGAGAGGTCGAGCACGTCGTTGGCCGAACGCGCCGCTTCGATCGTCGCGTCGATCTGGCCGCCGCCGGCTTGCTTGTAAGCCTTCGCCGCGAGGGCGGCAACGCGTAGCTGCGCCGCGGCCACCTGCGCGCTCGCCGCTTGCGCCTCGACGTCGAGGCGCGCCATCTCGGCGCTCAGCGTGTCGACCTGAGCCTGGATCCCTTGCTGGCGTTCCGTCGCGACGGACAGTTCGGCCTCCGCCCGCGAGATGTCGCGCCGGGCCTGAGCGCGCTCGCGGACGAACCGCGTGCCCGAGTCCATCGCCATCGGGAAGGCGGCGGGGGCGCTCGCGGCAACGCTTCTCGTCGTCGACGGCTCGGCCGCCGGCGCCGCCGGGGCGGCAGCCAGCACTGCACCGCCGATCGCGAGAGCGATCACTGCGCGTTGGCTTCGGAAGCGGTCCATGGTCGTGTCGTTCGGGGCCCCGTAGAGGGAACAGCCCACTACACAGGTCACACCAAACGCAAGGGCCACATGAACAACATGAGCAACAGCCAGACGCGGACCCGGTCTGACCAGGGATTCCAGACGGAGAGTCCGCTAGCTGCGCGGTACCTCGCTCCACGGGACGTCCTTGTCCGCTCGGGGCTCACCGGGCAGGCCCAAAACCCGCTCGCTGAGGATGTTCTTCATGATGTTCGTCGTGCCGCCTTCGATGGAGTTGGCTTGCACGCGCAGGAACGCCTTCTGGGGTTTCGACAGGTCCATCGCGGTGGTCGGCCGGTCCATCGGGTAGCCGCCGGGATAGAGCATCGCCTCTGGACCGAGCAGCTCCATGACGAACGCCATCAAGCGCTGGTTGAGGCCGGCCATCGCCATCTTGCCGACCGAGCCTTCGGGGCCGGGCGTGCCTTTGGCCCGCAACTGCGACGCGCGCATGTTGGTGAGCCGGTTCACCTCGGCCTCGATCCAGAACTGAGCGAGTTGGTCGCGCGCCACCGCTTCGCCGCGGCGGTTGCTGCGCTCGTACGCGTTGAGTGCGGTCTGGATGACGCCGCTGCCGCGCGGGCTCACCTGGCCGCCGATCGATACGCGCTCGTTCATCAACGTCGTGAGTGAGACGTGCCAGCCTTCGCCGACGTCGCCCAGCCGCTCGCTGTCGGCGATGCGCACGTCGGTCATGTAGACCTCGTTGAATTCGGCCTCACCTGTCGCCTGCACGAGCGGCCGCACCTCGACGCCGGGCGCCTCCATGTCCATGACGAACATGGTCATGCCCTTGTGCTTGACCTTGTCGGGATCGGTGCGCGCGAGCACGATGCCGAAGCGCGACACGTGCGCGAGGGTGGTCCATACCTTCTGGCCGTTGAGGATCCACTCTTCGCCGTCGCGGATCGCGCGGGTCGCCAAGCCCGCGACATCCGAGCCCGCGCCGGGCTCGCTGAACATCTGGCACCAGATCTCTTCGCCGGTGAACAAGGGGCGCAGGTAGCGCGCCTTCTGTTGCTGCGTCCCATGCATGACGACCGTCGGCGCACACATGCCGTAGCCGATCGGGTTGCGGCCGTACGGAAGCGGCCCGCCTGCCTTCAGCAGCTTCATCGTGATCGTCGTCTGGAGCTTCGGCGACAGCGCGAGGCCACCTTCACCTTCGGGAAAGTGCACCCACGCGAGCCCGAGGTCGTACTGCGCGCCGAGGAACTCGGCGGGCGGCGTCGTCTTCGGGTCGAGCTTGGCGAGCAGTTCGTCGCACAGCTCGATCACGCGGGCTTCGTCAGTCGTCAGTGTTGGGGTCGGCATCAGCTGGGGGCTCCTTCTTGACCGGCCGGTCAAGTGTACGGGCGAGGTCATGGGTGCGCCAGGAGGGAGGACCGTTCGCGAAGATCGTCCGGTGAGGAAGACGACGGCGTTCGTGGCTGCGGTTGCCGCCGGCCTCGCGGTCGGCGGGACTGTCGGCCTGCTTGTCCGCCGGCCGCGAGCGGATCCGACGCGCGCGGTCGCCGGCCGCTCGGCCGCGAGCCGCAACGCCCAACTCGCGGCCGCGGGTGCGCGGGCCGGCGCGGGCTACGCCGTGCACCGGGCCCGGCGCGTGTTCACGCCACCTGAGGAGCGCGCCGCGCTCGATGAGGCGCACCAGATCCGCACCACGGCGCAAGTGGTCGAGACGCTCGGCCAGATGAAGGGCGCGTTGATGAAGATCGGCCAGATGGCGAGCTACCTCGACGACGGCTTGCCCGAACCCGTGCAGGCGGCGCTCGCCACTCTGCAACAGGATGCGCCGGCGATGAGCCCCGAGCTCTGTGCGCAGGTAGTGCGGGCCGAACTCGGCGGCGACCCGGCGACGGTCTTCGCATCGTGGGATCCGGCACCGATCGCGGCGGCATCGATCGGCCAGGTGCACCGCGCTCGCACCCTCGACGGCATCGACGTCGCGGTGAAAGTGCAGTTCCCCGGCGTCGACGAGGCGATCCGCGCCGACCTCACGACGAGCGACGTGCTGTTCCGCGCGATCTCGTTGCTGTTCCCCGGTCTCGACCCGGCGCCTCTCGTCGAAGAGCTACGCGCCCGCTTGGTCGAGGAGCTCGACTACACGCAGGAAGCCGCGAACCAGCGGCTGTTCGCCGACTACTACGCGGGTCACCCGTACGTGCGCATCCCGCGCGTCGTCGACGAGCTCTCGACCGCGCGCGTGCTCACCACCGAGTACGCCACGGGCGCGCGATTCGCCGAAGTCGAGCAGTGGTCGCAGGCGGAACGCGACCTCGCCGCCGAGTGCATCTACCGCTTCGTGTTCCGCAGCTTGTACCGCCTGCACGCATTCAACGGCGACCCACATCCCGGCAACTACCTGTTCTCGGGCGGCGGCGTCGTCACCTTCCTCGATTTCGGTCTCGTGAAGCACTACGCGCCCGACGAAGTCGCGCTCTTCGAAGACCTGATCCGCGCCATGGTGCTCGAGCATGACATCCCGCGGTTTCGGTCCGTGCTCGAAGCCCACGACGTCCTACGGCGCGACGCCCCCTTCGGGAACGACGACGTCCGCGAGTATTTCGGCCACTTCTACGAGTTCGTCGACGAGGACCGCGTCGTCACGTTCAGCCCCGAGTACGCATCGGAGACGGTGCGCCGCTTCTTCGACACGACCGGGCCGTACGCGCACGTCGCCAAGGCATCCAACGTGCCGCCCGCGTTCGTGATCACGCAACGCATCAACCTGGGCTTGCACGCTGTGCTCGGCCGGCTGCGGGCGACCGCCAACTTCCGCAAGATCGCCGAAGAGCTGTGGCCGATGGTCGACGGCCCACCGTCGACACCGATGGGCGAGGCCGAAGCCGCCTGGCTCTCGACCCGCACGAACATCAGGCAGCTTTAGGGACCGCGCGGCGGCGCCGGTTGCCCGCGCGCAACACGCGTACGAGCTTCCGTTCCTCGGGCCGCAGGAAACGACTGCCGCGCGCGGACGCGCGCGCCCATCGTTCGGGAAGCGAGCCGTCGGCGAACCATTCGATGACTGCAGGATGCACATAGCTGCCACGGGCGACGGCCGGAGTGTTCCCGAGTTGCGCGGCGACCTCGCGCACCACCTCGGTCGTGGCGTGCCGGCACGCGCGTTCCGACTCGGGACTCGAGAGCGCGGCAAGGGCCGTCGTCGCGAGCAAGGTTCCCGTCCACGTGCGGAAGTCCTTGGCCGTCACATCCATCTCGGCTGCGTCGCGCAGATACGAGTTGACGTCGGTGGACGTAAGCGGCACCGCGGCGCCGTCCTCGTCGAGGTATTCGAGCAAGAACTGGCCGGGCAGGTCCTGACACTGTTTCACGATCCGGCGCAGCCGGCGATCCTGCACGCGCACGTTCGTCGCCAGCCCG
>JBEVDP010000184.1:0-3702 GCA_040513235.1 Acidimicrobiia bacterium
TGCCACCGCCAACCACGAGGACGTCGAACTCCTCGGCGGCCAGGCGGCGCAGTGCGTCGGCGCGGTTGAAAGGCACCCGCGAAGGTTACCGGGCAGTAGCTCCCGTGACCCCGGCCGAAAATGCTCGCATCACATGTGCGCGATCACGCCCATTCAGGTGGGCAAACGCGCACATCACATGTGAGCACTTCCCCTCAGATGTCGCGGCCGAGGAACACCATGTCGAAGTCGAACGCATAGGAGTGGATCGGCGGAACCTCCGTAAAGCCGAGCGACTCGTACAGGGCGATGGCGTTCGTACGGCTGGCGAGCACGTCAAGGATCATGCGCCGGAAGCCGAGGCGGCGGCCCTCCGCCATCGACGCCTCCGCGAGGGTGCGGCCCAGGCCGAACCGGCGGTAGGGCTCCCGCACCCAGAGCCGGTTCATCTCGCACAACTCGCCGCCGAGGCGAGTGACACCGACGCAGCCCGCGATCTCGCCGTCGACAGTCGCGACGACGAAGCGCCCGCCGCTGCGGAGGAACCGGCCCGCGAAGTCGTGCCAGTCGGGAATGTACGGGAGGATCTCTTCGACGTCGCCGCCCTGTTCCTCGGCGGTCGCCACGA
Source organism: Acidimicrobiia bacterium (assembly GCA_040513235.1). GTDB lineage: Bacteria > Actinomycetota > Acidimicrobiia > IMCC26256 > PALSA-610 > JANNHK01. The sequence continues at coordinate 608 of JBEVDP010000184.1, forward strand.
CGTACTCGCGCACGAGCTCCTGGCCGAGATCGATGTCGGCCGCGTTGTCGGCGAGCGCGCGCAGTTCGATCGTGGGCACCACGTCGCGTCAGATGACTTCGCCGGCCGATTCGTCGTCACGTACGACGGGCAAACCGGCCGCGGCCCACGCGCGCATCCCGCCGACCATGTTCGCCGCGTCGAAGCCCCACTCGATGAGTGCTTCGGCGGCGCGTGCCGAGCGCTGCCCCGAGCGACAGATCGCGACCACGCGCTTGTTGAACGGGATCTCGACCCTCGCCCGCTCGAGCTCACCCAACGGAATCCAGCGCGCGCCCGGCGCGTGCCCCGCCGCCCACTCGTCGAGCTCGCGCACGTCGAGAAGGATGTGGTCGCCGGCACCCGACTGCGCGTCGACGGCGTCGACCTCCGGCACCTGGTTCGGGTTGAAGATCGTCACGAAGGGACCTCGGTAGTCGGGAAGCCGAGGGTGCGCCAGGCCTCGAACCCGCCGCGCAGGTCGGAGACATCGACGAAACCCAGGGTGGACAGCGTGCTCGCGGCGATCGCCGAGCGATAGCCGCCCGCGCAGTACACCACGGTCGGGCGCGCAGGATCGAGTTGATCGGCGGCGCTGGTGATGCGGGCCAGCGGGATCGAGCTCGCGCCCGCGACCATCCCGTCGGCTTCGAGCTCACCCGGGTTGCGGACGTCGACGAGCTGGAGGTCGACGCCGATCGTTTGGAGTGTCTTGAGCTCCAGCGCGCTCACCCGCGATGACTGTTCCACCGCTTCGGGGTGTTCCACGAACGCACGCATCGCGTCGTCCAGGACCCCCACGACGCGGTCGAAGCCGATGCGGGCGAGGCGGATCTTGGCCTCGAGCTCGGTGCCGGGCGCGCTCACGAGCACGATCTCGGTGTCGGGCGCGAGCACGTCGCCGGCATACTCCGCGAAGCGGCCACCGAGCCCGACCTCGATCGAGCCGCGCAGATGGCCGAACGCGAACTCCGAAGCGTCGCGCGTGTCGAGGATCGCTGCACCGGCAGACTGGCGGGACCGCACCTCGTCGAGGGTGAGCGGCGGGGGCGGCGTCTCTTCGTCGAGCAGCGTGCGTGCTTCACGGTTCCTTTGTGCGTCGAACGCGAAGTAAAGCGGCGCAACGGATTGGCCTTCGGTGACGACACGCACGAAGTCGGCCACGCTCATGTCGGCGAGGGCGTAGTTGTCCTTGCGTTGTTCGCCGATGGTCGAGACGGTCTCGGTCGAGAGCTGTTTGCCGCACGCGGAACCCGCGCCGTGCGCGGGATAGACGCGCGTCGCGTCAGGCAAGGTGAGCAGCTGTTCGCGCGTCGAGCGATAGAGGTCACGCGCGAGGTCGTCGGCGGTCACCCCCTCGGACGACAAGAGATCGGGCCGGCCGACATCTCCGATGAAGAGTGTGTCGCCGGTGAGCACGCCGTAGGGCACCGCGTCGTCGGGCCCCTCGGACACGACGATGCTGATCGACTCGGGCGTGTGGCCGGGCGTGGCGCGGATCTCGAGCGTCACGGTGCCGAGCGAGAGGCGTTGCCCGTGGATCAGCCGTTCGATCGGGAACGAAACCGGACCCGCCGCCGCGCCGTACGAGATCACCGCCCCGGTCTGCTCCGCGAGTTCCAGGTGTCCGGACAGGAAGTCAGCGTGGAAATGCGTTTCGATGACCCGCTCGATCGTGAGGCCGCGCACCGCCGCGTCCTCGAGATATTGCCGGACGTCGCGCTGCGGATCGACGACGACCGCGCGACCGGTGCCAGAGTCGCCGACGAGATACGACGCGTGCGACAGGCACTGGAGGTAGTACTGCTCGAAGACGAGCGAACTCACAACGCGCAGGTTAGGACCGCGCCCGACTCGCCCGGTTCGGTCAGGCCAGACCGGGGCTGCTCACTCCAGGCATTGGCGCTCCGGGGATCGGCCAGCGGCCGCTCGGGACGGGCGTGAGCCCTCTCAGCGGCGCGATCCAGTGGTAGGTCAGGGCGCGGGTGCCGTCGACGCACCGGACCTCGACGCGGGTGTACTCGGCGCCCTCGTAGCGATCCAACTGGGCCAAGGGAGGGTCAACCAGCGTGCAGCACCAGCCGTGCACGAGCGTGTCGCACACGGTGAAAACGGCCCCGGGATAGCCGCGGCCAGTGTCGTAGAGCACTCCCGGAACTGCGTTCGCCGTCGTCGCCACCGCGTACGGCGCGAGCAACGGCCACGCTTCGCCGCCCGGCCCGAGCGTGCCGTAGACGAAGAGAACGACATTCACCCCGAGGCGCGTTTGCGGTGCCAACGGATGCCACCCTGCAACGCGGCGAGAATCGAGTCGTTGTCGCGGGAGATCGACGTGTGCACTCGCTTCTCGAACAGCGCCCGCATCACCGGGTTGAACGCTTCGTACTCCTCCGCGAAATGCACCCGCGTGCGATCGCCGCCGAGATCCTCGAGGCGCGTGTGCCCGGTCGCGCGCGACCACAAGGGCTTACCGACCGCGTCGTAGCGCCACGACTCGTACGGCTGCACCTCGGTGAGCCACTCCCATGACTGGCCCACGCCTCCCGAACACAACCAACGCGGCACCGGAAAGGTGCAGTGGCGCACGAGACCGTTCCCGACTTCGTCGCCAGGATGGAGGATGTCGATGCGCGTGCGGCCGTCGCGCGGTTGCGGCCGGTCAGGCCCGCGGTACCAGAAGACGTTCCACACTTCCGGAGGCGGCGCGTCGAGTTCGACCGAGAACTCGTGCCGTTGCACGGCGCGCGCCTACGACTCGAGCGGCGGCGGACCGGAGGGCGGCGCGGGTGGCGGCGTTTCGGGTGGCGGCGTTTCGGGTGGCGGCGGTTCCGCTGGCGGCGGCGCCGTATCCCGCGTTGCCGGCGGCTCGTACGGCGGTGCCGGCGCGGGCGGTGCCACCGGCGGCGGCGGTGTCGGTGGCGACAACTCGGCCGCAGGCGTCACGCCGAGCTGCGACTGCACCGCGGCCGCGAGGGAGTCTTCCCAGCGCCAGTTGTGCTCGAAGTGACGGTTGCCTTCCACCATGAGGTCGTAGAGCCAGAACAGTCCGTAGATGCCGCAGGACGCGATCGTCGCGA
>JBEVDP010000185.1:0-8193 GCA_040513235.1 Acidimicrobiia bacterium
GAGGACGTGTAGCGCGCAGTGTTGCTCGCCGACGCGGTCGACGCAGCTTGCGGCCCCGACGGCGACCCGTGGCTGTGCCGCTACATGGCGGATGCAACCGACAGCGTCACCGCGGGCAACGTCGGCGAGGCGCTCTCACCCTGGGTGTCTGCCGTCCTCATCATCCTCGTCGCGTTCATCGCGAACCGGATCATTCGTCGCATCGTGCGCCGGTCGGTGATGCACTGGGAACAGGCCGGGCGCCTCACCGTCCGGGGGCGCAGCATCCGATTGCTGCCGGAGTCGACGACGCCGATCCCGACCGCGCGCCGCCATCAGCGCGCGCAGACGATCGGGCGCGGGATGTCGAGCCTGGCCACGATCGTGCTGATCGTGATCACGATCGCGTGGATTCTCGCCGTGTTCGGCGTGTCGGCTGCGGCATTGTTGACAAGCGCGGGCCTCCTCGGCGTCGCGCTGTCGTTCGGCGCGCAGAACCTGCTGCGCGACCTCATCGCCGGCACGTTCATGATCTTCGAAGACCAGTTGGGATACGGCGACGTCGTCGACCTCGGCGTCGCGACTGGAACTGTCGAAGACGTTTCGCTGCGCACAACCCGCCTGCGTGACGTCGAGGGCGTCGTGTGGCACGTCCCCAACGGGGTGATCCAGCGGGTTGGAAACCGGTCGCAAGAGTGGTCTCGTGCGGTGCTCGACATACCCGTGTCCTACAACGCCGACATCGCGCTCGCGCAACAGGTGATCGCGGAGACCGCGCACGCGCTGTCCGACGACAACGAGTGGCAACCGCGTCTGCTCGGCGCCCCCGAGATGCTCGGCGTCGAGACGTTCACGCTCGACACGGTCACGCTGCGGATCGCGGTGAAGACCGAACCCACCGAGCAGTGGCGGGTGGCCCGCGAGTTGCGGGCCCGTATCAAACTCGCACTGGACGCGGCCGGAATCATGTCGGCCCCGGCCACGGAAGCCGCGGCCGAAGGTGGCACCACCGACGCTGGCTAGCGTGCGGCCGTGGAATTCGTTCTCATCGCCATCGTCGCCGTCGCGCTCGTCGCCGGCATCATCTTCGGTTTGCGGGTCGCCCGGCGCGGCCGCGCGACCGAGCACCCCGAGGTGCGCGGCGAACCAGCCCCGGCCGGCGCAGTCGAAGCGGCGCCACCGATCGCGGTCGAGGAACGACCTGCGCCACCGGTGGTCGTCGTCGAACCACCGATCACCGAACCCGAAGTCGTCGCGGCCCCGGAGCCCGAGCCGGCGGTCCTCGAACCCCAGGTCATCGAACGACCGCGCTTGCGCGACCGGCTGGGCAAGACGCGCGGCGCGCTGTCCGGCTATCTCCGTTCCGTCCGCGGGCACAAGATTGACGACGACACGTGGGACGAGCTCGAAGAAGCACTGTTGCTCGCCGACGTCGGCATGGCGACGACGCAGCGGTTGCTCGGCGCGGTGCGCGACCGGGCCAAGGTGGAATCGATCACGGAAGCCGACGCGCTCATGGATCTGGTGCAGGACGAGGTCGCGACGTTATTGCGCGACGAACCCGATCGCGAGCTGAAGCAGGTTGCCGGTGAACCGAATGTCTGGATGTTCGTCGGCGTGAACGGCGTCGGCAAGACGACGACGATCGGCAAGCTCGCGCAGCAGCAGGTCGCCGACGGGAAGCGCGTCGTGCTCGCCGCGGCAGACACGTTCCGCGCCGCGGCCGCGGAACAGTTGCAGCTCTGGGCCGAGCGCACCGGCAGCGAGATCGTGCGGGCGCACGAGGGCGCCGACCCGGGTTCGATCGTGTTCGACGCGATGTCGGCCGCAGCTGGCCGCGGTGCGGATCTCGTTCTCGTCGACACCGCGGGCCGGTTGCACACGAAGTTGAACCTGATGGAGGAGATGAAGAAGCTGCGCCGGATCGTCGACCGAACCGAGGGTGCCTGCAAAGAGGTGCTCTTGGTGATCGACGCCTCAACTGGGCAGAACGGCCTGGTCCAAGCGCGCGAGTTCGCCGGCGCCGTCGACGTGTCCGGCATCGTGCTCACCAAACTCGATGGCACCGCCAAAGGCGGCATCGTGCTGGCGATCCAGGCGGAACTGGGGCTGCCGGTGAAGGTGGTCGGCGTCGGGGAAGGCGTCGGCGATCTGATCGCGTTCGACCCGGACGAGTTCGCCACCGCGCTGTTCGGCGACGAATGACCGCAGGTGGGGTTTGGACTCGCCGCCCGCGCGGCCCGTTGAGCGGAAGGCCAGAGGCGAGGATCAGTGGCGCACGTATCGTGCGTCACCCGAGCCGGGGCCCGAGCGGCCCTCTGAGCGGGAAAGTGTGAGGCGAGGATCAGTGGCGCACGTATCGTGCGTCACCCGAGCCGGGGACCGAGCGGCCCTCTGAGCGGGAAGCCTGAGGCGAGGATCAGTGGCGCACGTATCGTGCGTCACCCGTCATTTGGGGTCCCCGCCGAAGCGAAGCTTCGGGGGGGTTAGGTCTGGGGCCCGAGCGGCCCTCTGAGCGGGAAAGTGTGAATCCAGGCCCGGTAACCTGCCCATCCTGTGTTTGACGCACTTTCGGATCGGCTCGACGGCATCTTCACGCGGCTGCGCTCGCGGGGGCGGCTGAGCGAAAAGGACATCGACGAGGTCGCACGCGAGATCCGCCTCGCGTTGCTCGAAGCCGACGTGAACGTGCGCGTCGTGAAGGCCTTCATCGGCCGCATCAAGGAGCAGGCGCTCGGCGCGGAACTGTCGAAGAGCCTGAGCCCGGCGCAGCAGTTCATCAAGATCGTGCACGACGAACTCGTCGCGACGCTCGGCGGCGAGACGGCCAAGCTCACGATGAGCCCGAAGCCGCCGACTGTGCTGATGCTCGCCGGCCTGCAGGGTTCCGGGAAGACGACCGCATCCGGAAAGCTCGCGCGGCTGCTGAAGTCGCAGGGCCTGCAGCCGTTGCTGGTCGGCGCCGACCTGCAACGCCCCGCCGCGGTCGAGCAGTTGCGCGTTCTCGCGGGCCGCGTCGACGTGCCGTTCTATTCGGAAGCATCTGACCCGGTTACGGTCGCGCGCAACGCGATCGAAGAAGCGATGCGCCTCGGGCGCAACATCGTGATCGTCGACACCGCGGGCCGGTTGCAGATCGACGCCGAACTGATGGACGAGCTGCGCCACATCCGCGACGCGGTACATCCGCAGAACACGTTGCTCGTGGTCGACGCGATGACCGGTCAAGAAGCGGTCAACGTCGCGGAGTCGTTCCACGAGACCGTCGGCATCGACGGCGTGATTCTCACCAAGATCGACGGCGACGCGCGTGGCGGCGCGGCGCTCTCGGTGAAGGAAGTGATCGGCAAGCCGATCCTCTACGCCGGCACCGGCGAGAAGCTCGAGGACTTCGAGCCGTTCCACCCCGACCGCATGGCGAGCCGCATCCTCGGCATGGGCGACGTGATGACGCTCATCGAGAAGGCCGAGTCGGCGTTCGACGAGGAGCAACGCGCCAAGGCCGAAGCGATCGTGCGCGAGGGCACGTTCACGCTCGCCGACTTCCTCGAGCAAATGCAGCAGGTCAAGAAGATGGGACCACTGCAGAACGTGCTCGGGATGATGCCGGGGGTCCCGAAGGAGATCAAGAACACCCAGATCGACGACCGCGAGCTCGACCGGGTGGAAGCGATCATCCGCTCGATGACGCCTCAGGAACGGGTGAAGCCCGACATCATCAACGGCTCGCGTCGCGCCCGTATCGCCAACGGGGCGGGGGTCAACCCGTCCGAGGTCAGCGCGCTGCTCAAGCAGTTCAAGCAGATGCAGCAGATGATGCGGGGCTTCACCGGCATGGGCCGGAAGAAGAAGGGCAAGAAGGGCATGCGCCCGAAGCTGCCCATGGGCGAGTTCCCCGGGCTGTGAGTCGACCGCCCAAGGCGAGCGATCTCGGCTCCGGAACGAATTTCACCTAAGCTGCCCGGTCGGTCCGCGACCCTCGATTCAGGAGCCCTGGTTGGCCGTCAAGATCCGCCTCATGCGCGTCGGCAAGAAGAAGCAGCCGACGTACCGCGTCATCGTCGCGGACTCGCGTTCGCCGCGCGACGGCCGCTTCATCGAGATCCTGGGACAGTACGAGCCGCGCCAGGATCCGTCGCTCGTCAACATCGACACCGACCGCGCGGTCCACTGGCTGAAGAACGGTGCGCAGCCGACCGAGCAGGTCGCCAAGATCCTCGGAATCGCCGGTGTGTGGGACGCGTACAAGTCCGACACGGGCAGGGAATCGGTGGCCAAGCCGAAGGCGAAGACGCCGCAGGCCAAGAGCGTCGAGGAACAGCCCGCGCCGCCCGCCGCGGCTGCGCCGGTGGCCGCGGCCGCTCCGGCTGCGGAAGCGCCGGTTGAGGTAGCGGCGCCCGCGGAGGAAGCCCCGGCTGAGGAAGCCCCCGCTGACGAAGCGGCTTCCGCGGAGGAAGCCCCTGCCGAGGAAGCGGCCTCCGCCGAAGAAGAGGCGCAGTGAGCGACGACCAGTACGAAGACGACGACGACTTCGAAGACGACGAGGACTTCGAAGACGAAGACGACGAGATCGCGCCGGAAGGCAATCGCGCGGCCGGCGGCCGCGCCAAGGCTGTTGTCGAGCACGTCGCTCGCCACCTCGTCGACGACGCCGACGGGGTGTTTGTCGACGCGAACGAACGCAACGGCGCCATCACGCTGCTCGTGCACGCGAGCCCCGGCGACATGGGCCGCATCATCGGCAAGCGCGGGCGCGTCATCCAGGCGCTCCGCCAGGTTGGCCGGGCCGCCGGTTCGACCGAAGACGTCCGCATCACCGTCGACGTCGCGGAGTAGCAGGGCGCTGGCCCGCCTCGAGGTCGCGCGCGTCGCCAAGGCGCACGGGCTGCGAGGTGAGGTCGTCGTGCTGCCGATTACGAATCAGCCCGACCGCTTCGGCGCCGGCGCCGAGTTCTGGATCGACGACCGCCGCGTCGTGATCGCAACCTCCCGGCCGCATCAAGGCGGCTACCTCGTGCGGTTCGAGGGCGTCGACGATCGCAACGGCGCCGACGCGCTGCGCGGTGCGACGTTGACCGCGGATCCGGTCGGCGCGCCGCCCGACGGCGAGGTTTGGGTACACGACGTGATCGGCAAGTCCGTGCACGACCGCGCCGACACACGGCTCGGCGAGGTCGTCGCCGTCGAGGCCAACCCGGCCCACGACATGCTCGTCCTCGACACCGGACCGCTCATTCCGATGGTGTTCGTCGTCGACGTCGGAGACGACGGAATCGTGGTCGACCTGCCCGACGGGTTGCTGGATCTGTAGATGCGGATCGACGTCTTCACGATTTTCCCCGAGTACGTGAACGCGCCGCTCGGAATGTCGCTCGTCGGGCGCGCGCGCGAGCAGGGACTGCTCGACGTCCGCACGCACGACCTGCGCGACGCGACGCGCGACCGGCACCGCACCATCGACGATGCGCCCTTCGGGGGCGGCGCGGGCATGGTGCTGATGCCGGAACCGCTGTTCGCCGCGGTCGAATCCGCCGAGTCGCCGCGCCCGCTGTACTTGCTCGCGCCGGGCGGCCGCCGCTTCGACCAAGAGATCGCCGCCCGGCTGGCGACCCTTCCGGGATTCTCGCTGCTGTGCGGACGCTACGAGGGCGTCGATCAGCGGGTCGCCGACCACCTCTGCGACGAAGAGTTGTCGGTCGGCGACTTCGTGTTGTCGGGCGGCGAGGCCGCCGCGCTGATAGTGATCGAAGCCGTCGCCCGCCTGGTGCCGGGGGTGCTCGGCAACGAGGAGTCGGCCGCGGACGAGTCGTTCGCGGCCGGCCGGCTCGAGTATCCGCAGTACACCCGGCCCGCCGAATACCGGGGCTGGGCGGTCCCCGAGGTGTTGCGTTCCGGCGACCACGCCCGGGTGGCCCGCTGGCGGATGGCGCAGGCCGCCCGCCGGACCCAGGATCGCCGGCCCGACCTGGTCGAGGCCCACCCGATCACCGCGGTCGAGGAGGCTGCGCTGGGTGAGTTCCCGCCGGAGGAACCGGCCGGGTAACATCGTCGGCCGCGCCTGTCAGACCCCCCTTTGGAGCGTCGCGCCATGAACCGCACTGATCTCGTCGACCGCGCCTTTCTCCGCGACGACATCCCCGACTTCGCTCCCGGCGACACGCTGAAGGTCCACGTTCGCGTCGTCGAAGGGACGCGCGAGCGGGTCCAGATGTTCCAGGGCGCGGTGATCCGCAGGCAGGGCAGTGGCGCCCGCGAGACCTTCACGGTCCGCAAGGTGAGCTTCGGCGTCGGCGTCGAGCGCACCTTCCCCGTCCACTCCCCGGTGCTCGCGAAGATCGAGGTACTGACCCGGGGCGACGTCCGCCGGGCCAAGCTCTACTACCTGCGCGACCGCATCGGGAAGGCGGCCAAGATCAAGGAGAAGCGGGACTGAGAGGTCCCCGCGCCGTGATCGCCGGCCTCGGGGCCGGGCGTACACTCGTGCCGACATGAGCGCCGAAGATCTTGAGCGGTACGAGACGGAAATCGAGCTCCAGCTCTACCGCGAGTACCGCGACGTGCTCCCGATGTTCCAGTACGTCGTGGAGACCGAGCGGCGCTTCTACCTCGCCAACGACGTCCAGCTCGACGTGCGTCAGGCCGACGGCCGTACCTACTTCGACCTGCGCCTGCGCGACGCCTGGGTGTGGGACATGTACCGCCACACCCGTTTCGTGTCCGACGTCCACGTCGTGAGCTTCAAGGACGTCAACATCGAGGAGCTTCCCGGCAAGGAGATCTGAACCGTGGCCGATCCGCGGCGCGCGGTGGGAGCCGCCGGGGAAGACGCTGTCGCCGAGTGGTACCGAGCGCAGGGCTATGCCGTGCTCGATCGGAACTGGCGGGTGCGAGAAGGCGAACTCGACGTGGTGGTCGGCCGGGCCGGAACCATCGTGTTCTGCGAGGTGAAGACGCGTCGCACCGACGCCTTCGGCGCACCCGCCGAGGCCGTGACGGCGCGCAAGCAGGCCCGGCTGCGAAAGCTCGGGCGGCTCTGGCTCGCCGCGCACGACACGCGCGCCGCCGGCCTCCGCTTCGACGTCGCCGCCGTGACTCCGAACGGTCGGGGCTGGACCGTCGAGGTGCTCGAAGCCGCGTTCTGAGGCCTGTGGGCTCACCGCCCGCCGCGCCGGCGTTGCTCGATGGTCCAACAACCCGTGTGCCAGTGGCGGCGCGCGCTCGGATCGGACCGTGGCACCACGACCTTGTGCCCCTCGCCCTTGCGAATCTCGTGGTCGCATCCGGGACAGCGGTACGGCTTGACGGCCTCGTACGGCTGCACGTGGCGCACGTCTTCTCCGTCGTCCCAGCCGTCGTGGTCGGTCCAGCTGTGCTCGTTGCTCATCAGCCGAATGCCGCCCACGCGAGGAGCAACGCGACGACGATGAACGCGGCGACGACGAGCAGGATGTCGCTGCGCCGCTGCACTTGCTTGCGGAACGGGTTGAAGCCCACGCCGCGACGCTAGGCGCCAACTCCAGGAGTCGCAGGACTCATTGTTCGGGTGCAGGCACCTTGGACCGGGCCGCGCGCTCAGCGCGGCCACCAGCGGCTCCGGACTTGTTCGACCCGGCCCGTCTGTCGGAGCCGGCGAAGCGCTCCGGCCAGCCGGTCGGGGGCCAAGCCGGTGCGCACGAGGAGGTCGTCGGTGCCCGCCGCCTCGCCGCCGAAGGCCGCCAGTACCCGTTGGTCGTCGGGCTCCGCCGCGGGCTCGGGCGGCGCCCGCCAGAACGCGCCGGCGCGCCCCGCGCCCAGCGCGATGAGGAGATCGCCGGGGTCGAGAAGCAGCTGCGCCCCGTCGGCGATGAGTTGGTTGCATCCCGATGCAGCCGGATTCCGGCGCGCGCCCGGCAGTGCGAACACGTCGCGGCCGTAGCGCGCCGCGTCCTCGGCCGTGATCCGCGCTCCGCCGCTGGCCGTTGCTTCGACGACGACACACACGTCGGCTGCGGCCGCGATGATCCGGTTGCGCTCGGGAAACTGCGCGCGGTGCGGCTGGACACCGAAGGGGTACTCGGTGAGGAGCAAGCCGCGTCCGCGGACGCGTTGTGTCAACACGTTGTGCCGGCGCGGGTAGACGACGTCGAGGCCGGTTGCGACGACGCCGATCGCCGCGCCACCGGCGTCGAGCGCGCCTTCGTGCGCGGCACCGTCGATGCCGATTGCCAGGCCGCT
>JBEVDP010000186.1:0-5601 GCA_040513235.1 Acidimicrobiia bacterium
GCGCGCCCTCTGGAGCGAGGAGGAGGCCGAGTACGCCGGCAGCCTCGTGCGCTTCGGGCCGAGCTGGTCGTGGCCCAAGCCGACGTCGCCGTCGGGCCCGCCGGTGTTCCTCGGTGGCGCGGGTGGCCCGCGCACTGTCCGCCATGTCGTCGACTACGCCGACGGCTGGCTCCCCAACCGCACCGGTCCCGAGGTCGACGCGGTGCTCGAGACGCTGCGCGCCGAGGCCGAGCGCAAGGGCCGCGACCCCGAGTCGATCCGCCTCATCGTCGCGGGGCGACCCGAGCCGGAATTCCTCGACCTCCAACGGTCACGCGGCTGCGAGCGCGTGCTGCTCCTCCTGCCGTCGGCCGGGCGTGACGCGGTGCTCCCCGTGCTCGACCAGTACGCGGCGCTCGCCCAGGAGATGAACGCCGCCACCTGACCCGGCCCAGTTTGCGTCGGTCACTGAACGCGGCGCTCCACTGCGCTTCGTCGACTTCGGGCGCGCACAGCCCGGCAACGTCGGGTTCGCAATCGCAGTCGACATGTTCGACCCGACCGTCGTGCACAGATCGCCGCGGGGAGGCGCGCGCTCACCAAGCCGTTCCAGTGCGATCGCACGAGGTTGCGCGTCTCGTCGGTCCGGGCGATCGTGTCGATGAACTTCGGCGACGTGCCGAACTCGAGGATGTCGTCGGGCCGCGTCTCCCAGTCCAACGCTCGCCCGTCCCCGCGGTCGATCACGGGATCGACGGTAGGATCCGCCGAGACCGCGGACGACACGTGGACGAGCACGCGACGAGGAGACGGAAATGGAATTCGTGACGATGGGCCGATCGGGCCTGAAGGTGTCGAGGGCATGTCTCGGCGCGATGAACTTCGGCACCGCGGCGGACGCACCGACTGACGAAGCCGAGGGTCGCCGCGTGATCGACGAGTTCCTCGACGCGGGCCACAACTTCATCGACACCGCGAACGTGTACACGGGCGGCGCGTCGGAGGAGATCGTCGGACGCGCGCTCGTCGGACGCCGCGACTCCGTGGTGCTCGCGACGAAGGCCCGCGGCGCACAGGGCACGGGCCCGAATGACCAGGGCACCTCGCGCGTGCACCTCACGCGCGCGCTCGAGGCGAGCCTGCGCCGCCTCGGCACCGATTACGTCGACCTCTACCAGATGCACAGCTGGGACGCGACGACGCCGATTGAGGAGACGATGGCCACGCTCGACGGCTTCGTGCAGTCAGGCAAGGTGCGCTACATCGGCTGTTCCAACTACACCGGGAGCCAGATCGTCGAGGCGCAGTGGGCTGCGTCGCGCGCCAACGGCACGCCGTTCATCAGTCTCCAGCCCCGGTACTCGCTCCTCGCGCGCGACATCGAAGCCGACGTGCTGCCCGCGTGCCAGCGCCACGGGCTCGGCACCCTCGTGTACAGCCCGCTCGCCGGCGGAATGCTCACCGGTCGCTACCGGCGCGGCGCCGAGGTGCCGGAGGGCACCCGGATGGCGCGCCACCTGCGCATGCGCCCCGAGGCGCGCGCCAACCTCATGAGCGACGCGCAGTTCGACGTCGTCGAGGGCGTCGAGAAGGTCGCCGCGGAGCTCGGGTCGACGGCCACCGCAGTGAGCATCGCGTGGCTGCTCAACCGCCGTGGCGTCACGTCGGTGATCCTGGGCCCACGCACCACGGAGCAGCTCCAGGAGAACCTGCCCGGCTTCGCGCTGGAGCTGCCCGACGAGGCGGTCTCGACGTTGAACGAGCTGTCGAAGGCCTGAGACCCGAGGAGCGCGGCGTCGCGGCCTACGCGGCGTCGCGCTGCGCGGGCACGAAGAATGTGGTCACGGCGATGGTGAGCACGCCGTCGGTGATCGCTCGTTCTGCGCGGTCGGCGACCCTGAAGGGTGCGCTGCGCGACGTGGCCGCGCGCAACTGAATCGACGCCGAGCCCAAGGGCGCGCCCGAGGCGTGCACGCGGTAGAACGAGGACCGTGCCGAACGAACCCAGACCGCTCGACGGCGTGCGCGTCGTCGACATTGCCACCTTCCTCGCCGGGCCGTTCTGCGCGACGCAGCTCGGCGAGTTCGGTGCCGAGGTGATCAAGGTCGAGCTGCCCACCACCGGCGACCCGACACGCGGGTTCGGCACCCCCACCGAGTGCGGCGACTCGCTCATCTGGCTCAGCGAAGCGCGCAACAAGAAGTCGGTCACGATCGACCTCCGGACCCCCGATGGCGCCGAGTTGCTGCTGCGACTCGTCGAGCACGCCGACGTGCTGGTCGAGAACTTCCAGCCCGGCACGATGGAGCGCTGGGGGCTCGGGTACGACGTGCTGCGTGCGCGCAATCCCCGCCTCGTGATGGTGCGCATCTCGGGCTACGGCCAAACCGGGCCCTACCGCGAGCGCCCCGGCTTCGGGCGCATCGCGAACGCGTTCGGCGGCTTGTCGTTCCTGGCCGGTTATCCGGATCGTGCGCCGGTCACCCCCGGCTCCGCCACGCTCCCCGACTACCTCGCCGGCATCTACGGCGCGTTCGGCGCCCTGCTCGCGCTGCGCGCCCGCGACGTCACCGGTGAGGGCCAAGTCGTCGACATCGGCTTGTACGAGCCGGTCTTCCGCATCCTCGACGAGCTCGCCGCGAGCTTCGACTCGACGGGGTTCGTGCGCCAACGACTCGGGCCCGGCACGGTCAACGCGGTGCCGCACAGCCACTACCCGACCGGCGACGGGAAGTGGATCGCGCTCGCGTGCACGACCGACAAGATGTTCGAGCGCCTGGCCGGACTCATGGGCCACCCGGAGCTGGCCGAGGACGGCCGCTTCGGCACGTACGCCCAGCGCGAGCAGGCACGCGACGAGGTCGACGCCATCGTCGGCGAGTGGACCGCGCGTCACGACCGTGCCGACCTGCTGGAGCGGTGCGAGACGGCGCAGGTGCCCGCCGGGCCGGTGTTCTCGATCGACGAGATCTTCGACGACCCGCACTACGCAGCGCGCGGCAACGTCGCGGCGCGCCACGACGAACGCGTCGGCGACCTCTCCGTGCCGAACGTCGTGCCGAGGCTCACCGCGACGCCCGGGCGCATCGACTGGCTCGGGCCTGCGCTCGGTGCCCACACCAACGCCGTGCTGCACGATCTGCTCGGCCTGTCACCGGAGGAGATCGACCGGCTGCGCGACGAGGGCGTGATCTGACCGGCGTGATCTGGCCGCCGGGAGGTTCCGCGTTCGTCCGCACCGCGTTCGTCCGCACCGCGTGCTTCCGGAGAGCGGCGCGGTGGTGAGCGGCGGCGAGTTCACGGGCGCGGCACCCGGCACGATCCTGCGCTCCGGCCGCGACACCACCACCGTCACCGCGCACTGACGAGCGTCGGCGTCAGCGCCCCGCCCACTTCGGCGGCCGCTTCTCCGCGAACGCGCGCGGGCCCTCCTTGGAGTCCTCGCTCGCGAACATGGCGTCGCGCATCGCTTCGAGGCCGACCAGCGCGTCGTCCTCGCCGCTGCTGAAGGACGCGCGCGCGACGGCGCGTGAGTAGCGCACGGCGAGCGGCGCGTTCTCGCTGATCGTCTCGGCGAGCTCGAGCGCGGCGTCGAGGCCCTCCCCGGCCGGCACGACGCGATTGATCAGGCCGAGCTCGAGCGCCCGTGCGGCGCTGATCGGTGCGCCGGTCATGACCATCTCGAGCGCGATCGCGGGCGGCACGCGCCGCGGCAGCCGTTGCATGCCACCGGCGCCGGCGACGATGCCCCGCTTCACCTCCGGGAGGCCGAACTGGGCGTGCTCCTCGGCAACGACCAGGTCGCACGACAGGCAGATCTCGGTGCCGCCGCCCAGCGCGAAGCCGTTCACCGCTGCGATCACCGGCTTCACGAAGCGACGCGTGCTGATCCCCGCGAAGCCGCCGAGCTTCACGCGGTCCTCGGGCGCGAGCGCGGAGGGCGAGCCCATCTGCTTCAGGTCGGCGCCGGCGCAGAACGCCTGCCCGGTGCCGGTGATCACGAGCACCCACACGTCGTCGTCGGCTTCGAACGCGTCAATCGCCTCGGCGACCGCGATCGTGAGCTCGGCGCTCACGGCGTTGCGGGACTCCGGCCGGTTGAACCGGATGATGCCCGCGCGTCCGCGCCGTTCGGTCACCACGATCGGCTCGCCCGCTGCGTTCAGCGCCATCTCGCTCACCTCGCGCTCCCTCGTCCATGCGCTCACGCGCTTTTCGTCGGTCAGGTCGTGCGGGACTCTACCTGTCCTGCCAGTGGCCCGACCACGGGGTCAGGTACCGGACTAGGGTGCGCGGCGCCGACGACCCGTGAGTCGGGACCAGCGAGCCGGGAGGAACACAGATGCGCCAGGTAGCCGACGAACCGGTGTCCGCGTGGGCGCCACCGTCGTACACCGTCGACGAGCGAGGGAAGGTCGTCGGGGTCGAGCCCGGCACCCCGAACAACTGGGGCCGCTGGGGCGACGACGACCAGCGCGGCACCGCCAACCTGCTCACACCCGAGCGTGTCGCCGCCGCCGCCGCGCTCGTGCACTCCGGGAAGCGCTTCCCGCTCGGCGTGCCGATCACCGCGGGCATGCCCCGGCCGGGAGGTCGTCCGCTGCCGATCCACACCTGGGCGAGCGCCGCGGGCGACGGCGTCCTCAATGCGGGCAGACTCAACGGGTCCGACGACTGGATCGTGATGGCGCTGCAGGGCACCACCCAGCTCGACGGCCTCGGGCACGTCGGCTTCGAGGACGCGATGTACAACGGATGGTGGGCAGGCCTGATCACCGCGTCGGGCGGCGCGCGGCGGCTCGGTCTCCACAACGTCGCCGACGGCCTGTGTGGCCGCGGCGTGCTGCTCGACGTGGCCCGCCACTTGGGGGTCGACCATCTCGAGCGCGGGTTCGAGATCACGCCCGCGATGCTCGACGACACCGCGGCCGCGCACGGGGTGGAGGTGCGCGCCGGCGACCTGCTCTTCGTCCGCACCGGCTATTACGCAGACTTCCTGTCCGACCAGCGCTCGCCCGGCGAGCCCGGCCTCGACGACGGGTGCATCGAATGGCTGCACGAGCACGACGTCGCGTTCGTGGGGGCCGACAACCAGGGCGTGCAGTTCGTGAGCGCGCCGCCGGGGCGCACGAGCTTCCACTTCCACATCGCGACGTTGCGCGACCTCGGTCTGTACCTCGGCGAGATCCTCGACCTCGACGCCCTCGCGGACGACTGCGCTGACGATGGCGTCTACGAGGGCTTCTGCGTCACGTCGACGGTTCCGGTGGTCAAGAGCGTGGGCTCGCCGATCAACCCGATCTTCGTCAAGTAGTCGCCGGATGCACGCGTCGGCCGTCGTGCTGCCGGCGCAACCCTGACCACGTCATGATCTCCGCGACGACGCGCGCGTTCGCGTCGTCGCGCTCGCTCGCCTCAGTCCTCGCGATTCGTGCCCTTCGTGCCTCGGGTGGTTCCCGACATCAGGCCCCGGCAGCCTCGAGCGATGCTGCGGTGCTTTGGGCGACGGCGATGTATTCCTCGACCATGTCCATGACGACCTGGCGGCAGGTGCGTTCTTGGTTCAACGAGCCGACGATCTGGCCGACGAAGTAGTTGACGAGCTTCTCCGAACCACTGCC
>JBEVDP010000187.1:0-3091 GCA_040513235.1 Acidimicrobiia bacterium
GCATCGTGGGCGAACTGAACGACACGTACGTCAAGGTCGTGCGTCTACAGGGCGAGTTCGTGTGGCACCACCACGACGACGAAGACGAACTGTTCCTCGTCGTCGCGGGCACGCTGCGCATGCAGCTACGCGAACAGGAGCTACTCATCAGCCCCGGTCAGTTCGTCGTGGTGCCGCGCGGCGTAGAGCACCGGCCGGTCGCCGACGACGAGGTCCAAGTCGTTCTGATCGAACCCAAGACCACGCTGAACACCGGCGACGTCCGCGACGACCGCAGCGTCGAGCAGCTGGAGTGGATCTAACGGAGTGGTGGCGCCGGCTCGATCTCGCTATGCCAACGCGGTGGTGAGGGCGACGAGTTCTTCGCGTTCGGCGGCGTCGAGCACGGCAAGGTTGCGTCCGACCATGCGGTCGGTGCGGGCTTCGGCAAGGCCCCAGCGGTCGTGCAGCGGTTCGGGCTCGGGATAGGGCTCGGGCCACCCGAAGACCCCGACCATCGCCGGCGAACGGACGATCACAGCTTCGAGTGGGCTCAGGCCGACAGTGAGGATCGCAGCGCCGTGCAACGCGCCGCGCAATTCACGGATCGCGTTCAGCCGGTGCAACGCGAGCGCCCGATCCGAGCTCGGTTCGGGCAGCGAACGCCAGCCCGCGAAGATCGGCGCACTCGCCACCGACGCGTCGCGCACGACGCGGCCGAGGAGGCAGGCGAGGCGTCCGTAGTCGACGCCGTCGGGCAGATTGGCCTCGGCCCAGGCGTGCGCGCACTTCGCCCACTCCTCGGCTGCAGTCCGGCGCGGCATCACCGCGGCCGACCGATCCCACGCGGGCGCGACGACGTCACGCGAGAAGAAGACGAGCGCGGCAGCAACGACGTCGGCGGGAACGTCGCCCAGCGCGCCCCCGCGCCCGGCGATGTAGAAGTCGAGTCCGTCGAAGCCGAGTTCGCCCCCACGCGTGAACGTGGCGCCATCCATCATGAACGCGCCGGGCACCCTGAGAACGGCGGGCGCGAGATCGTGCGCAGCCTGTTCGGGAGTCATGGCGAGAAGTATGGGTTGCGGGGCGGAAGCGCTTCGAATGTCTCCGCCAGCGTCGGGCGGCCGTCGCGCCCGGCCGCGAGCGCGGCGAGCGTCGCCACCTCGTTGTTGTCGAACACGGTGGCGGCGTCGGACGCACCGGGATCGACCCATACCGCGGCGATGAGGACCAACTCACGCACCGCGGTCTCGGAGATCACGCCGGCGCGCAGTGCAGCCAGGACGCCCGCGGCGACGCCGGCCTGTGCGGCTCCCCACGTGAGCCGGCCGTGCGCATCGTTCGCGATGGCCGCTTTGTTCACGAACAGGGTCGGCGGCTGCACCGGGACGTTGGGCCGGACGACGGCGAGAAACGGGGTATGCCCCGCGCTCGGCGTTGCGAGCGCGGTCGCCCACGCGGTGCCCACGGGGCCCTCGCGCAACCCGAGCACCGTGTTCACGTGCGCGGCGTCGGCGCCCGCGCCCGCGAACCCCTCCCCGACCTGATACATCAGGCCACGGATTCCGTACGCCCGTACCGCACCGCCTTCAGCAGCTCGCTCGACATCGTGCCGGGGGCGGTGTCGTAGCCGAGCAGCGCGACGAGCCGCGGTGTCGAACCCGCGATGGGGCTCACGCGATGCATCGAGTACCGGCCGGCGAACACCAACAGCGTGCCCGGCACCATCGGCTGCGTCACGACCGAGCCGCGCTCCCCCGCGAGCACGCGGGCAACGTCGCCGTAGCGCTCGTCGTCGGCCGTACGGATCTGGGGCGCGACCTCGAAGTCGCCACCCTCCTCGGCGCCTTGGAGCGCGAGCGACACGACGAAGTCGGTCTGGTCGAAGTGCCACTGCAGCTGTTCGCCGTCGCCCATCACAGCGAGATTCAGCGCGCCCATCGGATCGGCGTAGCGGTAGATGCGGTCGCGGCCGAGGATGGCAGCGACGAGCTCCATCAACGGTTCCCACTCGTACAACTGCCGGATGAGCGAGTCGGCCGGGAAGAGGTCGTACGCGACTGCGCCGACGGAATAGTCGCCGAGCCATTGCTGCGGGTGGTCGGGCGGGAACGACTCGTCGGGGAAGCCGAGGTACACCGTGCCGAGACCGCCACTGCGATGCGAGAGCGGTGCGAGTCTGCGCGCGTCCTCGACGAACGCGGGAAGCGCTGCGGGCCGCACGAAGTCGGGGATCTCGCATGCGCCCGTCGCTGCCATCTCGGCGCGCAGCGCGTCGACACGCCCCCAGTCGAGATCGACGAGCTCCTCGATCACCACGGGGCGGAATCGTAGGCGTTGCTTCAGAGGTTCGCGGCGTCGAGCGCGGGCGTGTCGGCTTCCGACGGCGGATGCCAATCCGTGCGGCGGAACACGTAGAACGCGAGCGTCAACAGCATCAGGGCGATGCCGAGACCGAGCGCGAGTTGGCGCGTCTCGTAGTCGGCTCCCGGTGGACTCGTGAGTCCGAACGAGATCCGTGCTGCCGCGCCGCCGCCCCCGATCACGAACAAGGTGCAGCCGTCGCTGCAGTCTGCAGGCGCGTGCACCTCGGTCTCCGCTTGGCCCTCGGGGTCCGCTGTCGTCGTCACGAACTGGTCACAGCCGGGCGTACACACGGCGACATCCACCCGTCCGCCCGGCACGACCCCGGTGATGCCGACCGTGATCGCGCCCCCGGCGTCGTACGGACCTGGCGGCGTCAAGACGACCGCGGGCGCGGGTCGCGCGGGTGCCCCGAACACCGTGCGCGCGTAGCCGAACCGCCCTGCGGGATCGTCGACGACGAGAATGCATGCCGCATTGGGATCACACGAGCCCTGCACAACCTGATACTGGACGAGCGCGGCTCCGTCCCCGTCGGCCTGCACCGGGAACATGTTGCGGCAGCCGACGAACTCGGGACCAGTCTCCACGCACTGCCGGATCGAACCGCGCTCGCCGGGCTCCATCCCGGTGATCCGTACGCGCAGCACCGCGCCGTCCTCGAGTTCGTCGACGACTGCGGGCGTGGCGGCTTCGTCGTCATCGTCGTCGACAACGAGAATGGCGACGTCTCGTTGCGCGTCGGGGC
>JBEVDP010000188.1:0-4103 GCA_040513235.1 Acidimicrobiia bacterium
GTGTCTCGCCGGTGAAAGCGATCCTCCACCCGAGTGCGAAGCGCTCTTCGGGCGCACCGACGGACCGATCCCGATCACGCTCGCCGTCGTCGGCATCGTGCGCACGGGGACAGACATCACCGGGATCGCTAACGATTTCGCAGTCATCACGGTCACGCCGGGTTTCTACGAGCACTATCACGGACGGATCGGTGAGGAGGCCAATCTCGTCCCGGTGCGGCTGCGCGAGGACGCGACGCCGGAACAGTTCGCGCGCGAGCTCGACGCGATCCGTCCCGACGGCGTCGAGGTCATCTACGAGTTCAACAGTGGACGCAGCTTCAGCAACGCGACCGACACGATGGCCTTCTGGCTCACGGTTTTCGCGCTCGTCGTGCTGATCGCCGCCGCTTTCGTCGTCGGTCAAGCGGTGTTGCGGCAACTCCAAGTTACGGCAGGCCAGCTCGCGACGTTGAGTGCGTTGGGCATGACACGCAGATCACGCGCGGTCCTGAGCGCGCTGCCCGTGCTGCCGGCGGCGATTGCAGGCTGCATGCTCGGGGCCGGCGGCGCATGGCTCGCATCCCAATGGTTCCCGCGCGGTATCGCGAGTCGCGGTGAGCCGGACCCAGGTATCGACTTCGACGCAGTGGTCCTACTCGGAGGCACGCTGCTCCTCGCGGCAATGATGTTTGCTCTGACCGTCGTGGGAGCCTGGCGAAAGACCCGGTCGCCGCGAGACCGGCACGCCCGCGCACCACGCACCATGCTTCGATCGGTGTACGCGCTCCAGCCGCCGCCGATCGGCATCGGCATCGGCCTCGCGACCGATGCCGGGCACGGTGCTCGTGCCGTCCCTGTCCGGTCGGCGTTTGTCGCGTGCATCGCGGCAACCGCAGGTGTTGTCGCGGTACTCGGCTTCGGCGCCGCGCTGGAGCGTCTGCAGGAAACCCCCGAGCTCTACGGATCGCCATTCGACGCGGCGGGTTTTCGCGATCCCGGTCCGTTGCTGGAGGATCCCGATGTCGACGCGGTCGCGGCCGTCACGTTTCGGGCGCCCCTGCGGGTCGACGGGCGGCCCGTGTACGCGTTTGCCTACGAGTCGCTTCGGGGCGATCTCGGGCCGACGGTCGTTCGTGGCCGCGCACCGGAAACGGTCGACGAGGTCGCGCTCGGTGCCGACACGATGAAGCGCGCCGGCGTCGAGGTCGGCGACACGGTGCAAGTGAGTGGGCCTGGCGAAGCGCGCGAGATGCGAGTCGTGGGAACGTCGGTGTTTCCCGTGATCGACAACTCGAACGAGCTCGCGGACGGGGTTGTCGTCCTCCCCGAAGCGATCCGGACACTCGACGCGACCGACGACGAGATGTTCGACAGCTATGTGATTCGAGTGGACACAACCGCCGACCGCGACGCAGTGATTGAACGCCTCGCCGCGAGCGAGAGCGACCTGGGCGGCGGCGTTGTGGCAGCGGTTCCGCCGGGAGAGATCGAAAACCTCGACGAGATCGATTCGTACCCGACGTGGTTGGCCGCGGTGCTCTCGCTCCTCGGCATCGCCGGACTCGCGCATGCGCTCGCGCTGTCGGCGCGGCGCCGGGCACCCGACCTCGCCTTGTTGCGCGCTCTCGGCTTCCTGCGGCGTGACGTACGCAGCTCGATCGTGTGGCAGTCGCTGACCATCGCGTCCGTCGGTGTCGTCGCCGGCATCCCGCTGGGCCTGTTGATCGGGCGGGCGTCATGGGCGCTGATAGCCGACAACGTCGGCGTGCGGGTGGAGCACGTCCTTCCTGTCGCCGCACTCCTGGCCACAGTGCCCATCGTCGTGCTCGTCGCCCTCGCCGCCGCGTGGTTGCCCGCCCGCAGGGCGGCCCGGTTGCGGCCCGCCGAACTCCTACGGAACGAGTAATGGGTACTGTCCCTGTGAACGGAGCCAACATGTCCACGGCTGTGGATTCCATCGACGTCGACCGCTCGTCCCGCGCCGTGCCCGCGGTGGACGCCGCGCGCTGGACGCGTCCGGCAGTTGGCGGACTGGTCGCGGGCGTTGTGTCCGTCGCGATCGCAGTCGCCGCGGTGGCCACGATCGACGGTCCCGACGCGTCCTACCTTGTCGCCGCGGGCCTCGCGGCCGCATGGGCGGTTGCGGGCATCGTGATCGCGTGGACGCGACGCGCCGAGCCGCTCGGGCTGGTCGTCTCGGTTGTCGCGCTCTTTGCCGCGCTCGCGTTGGCCACAACCGCGTGGGACGCCGAGACAGTCAGCGGCATCGCGGCCGCGTTGGTCGTCGCGGCCGCATTGCATCTCGCCCTCGGCCTGCCCGACGGCCGGCTCTTGGCGCCCGCGCGCAGGGGCCTCGCGATCGCCGGCTACGGCGCCGCCTTCGTCGTCGGTCTGCTGAACGACGGTGACGATTTCGGCTGGACTGCGATCGTCGTGCTCGGTGCTGCATACGGTGTGATCGCGATCTCGGGGTATGCCGATCGCTGCCGTCGAGCGAGCCCGGCCGCCCGTAGGCGATTGCAGTGGGCAGGTTGGGGTGTCGTCGTTGCGAGCGCGCTCGCGATCGCGATCTGGCTGGTTCACGAGCTCCTCGACTGGCCGGAGCTGGCACCCGAGCTCGCGCTCGGTGCGACGTTGTTCGTCCCGCTCGCGCTCGTGATGTCTTCGATCGACTCGATCGCGGTGCAGATCGACCGGCTCCTCGTTCGTACGATCGAAGTCGGCGGTCTCGTCATCATGATCGGCGTCGTCTACCTCGTCGTCGTGCTCGGGTTCGGCGACGCCCCGGACGAGTCCGAGCGCAGAGTTCTCGGCCTCGCAATCCTCGCCGGCATCGTGGCCGTGCTCCTGTACGCGCCCGTGCGCAACTGGCTGAACGACGTGGCCAACCGGCGCGTGTACGGCGAGCGGCGCGCGTCCGACGAGCCGCTCCAGACCTTTGGTGCTCGCATGTCGCGCGCGATCCCGCTCGAAGAGCTCCTCCTCCAACTCGCGGAGTCGTTGAAAAAGAGCATGACGCTGAGCGCGGCCGAGGTCTGGACCGGCGCCGCGGGTGTGCTCGAGTGCGCGGCTTCGGTGCCGTTCCGCGAACCACCGCGCATCCGGCTCAGCGACGATGAACAGGCCGTTGTCGCGCGCGCACACGTCTCCGGCAACGCGTGGCTGCAGGTGTGGCTCCCGTCGCTGCTCGCCGCGCACGAGGGCCGAATGGTCCGCGTCGCGCCCCTCGCGCACTCGGGTGAGCTGCTCGGCCTCATCGTCTGTGCGCGGACCGCCGACGACGTGCCGTTCACCGAGGAACAGGACCGCGTCCTCACCGAACTGGCGAGGCCGGTCGCGCTCGCCCTCCACAACTCACGGCTCGACACAGCATTGCAGGCCTCGCTCGACGACCTGCGCGTCGCCAACGAGGAGCTCCAGGCTTCACGCGCCCGCATCGTCGCCGCGTCCGACCAATCACGCCGCCAAATCGAGCGGAACCTCCACGATGGCGCGCAGCAGCACCTCGTCGCGCTCGCGGTCAAGCTCGGACTCGCTCGGCAGCTCCTCGAGGCCGACCCGGCAACGCTCGGCCCGATGCTGGAAGAGCTGCGCGGCGACGCGCAGGAGACGCTCACGCAGTTGCGCGAGCTCGCGCACGGCATCTACCCGCCGTTGCTGATGGACCGCGGACTCACCGAAGCGTTACGTGCGGCGGCAAATCGCGCCGTGCTTTCGACCGACGTCGTCGCGGACGTCGATCGCTACCCGCCGGAAGCCGAAGCGGCGGTGTACTTCTGCTGTCTCGAAGCGCTCCAGAACGCGGGGAAGCACGCGGGTGAGGGCGCGCGCATAACGATCACCGTGTCGGAAGCGGATCACGAGCTGATGTTCGAGGTCACGGACACGGGCGCGGGCTTCGACGTCAAGCACGCGGCCGCGGGCCACGGGTTCGTGAACATGGGCGACCGGCTCGGCGCGATCGGCGGGGTGCTCGAAGTCACGTCGACGATCGGTGCGGGGACGACGATCCGGGGCCGGGTGCCGCTGGTGGTGCCGATCCCCGAGGCGACCGAGCACTAGTCCGGCGTGGGGCGCCCGTCCCACAGCTCACGAACGAGCGCGGGACCGAAGTCTTCCTT
>JBEVDP010000189.1:0-5827 GCA_040513235.1 Acidimicrobiia bacterium
ACCCGGAGCGCTTGCTCGTCGACTGACTACACGACCGGTTCACCGCCGGTCGTCCAACCGCCGCCAGCTGCGCGTTGCCAACCGCCCGCGGCGAGGTTCCCGCCGTCGACGTGGAGGGTGACGCCGGTGACGAACCGCGCTGCGCCTGACGCGAGGTAGATGGCGGCGGCCGCGACGTCGTCGACATGCCCTGGGTACGGCAACGGCGTCTTCACCGGGATGTCGCCGATGCCCGGCGTCGGGATGACGTCGGGGGCGATGCAGTTGACACGGATGCGGCGGTCACCGAGCTCCAGAGCCAAGCTCTGGGTCAGGCTCGCGACTGCTGCCTTCATCGCGGTGTAGATCGCATAGTTCGGTGCGGCGCGATGGGCTTCGATCGAGGTGATGTTCACGATCGATCCCCCGGTCGCGGGCATCTTCGGGACGCACGCACGAATGCAGTGCGTGACGCTCGTGAAGTTCTCGCGCACGAGTGCGTCCTGGCCCTTGTCGTTCACGTCCAGGAAGGCTGCGGCGAACCCGCCACCCGCGTTGTTCACGAGCACGTCGACCCGCTCGAGCGGTTCGATCCACTCCCGGACTGCGTCACCATCGCGCACGTCGAGCACGCCGGTGTGCACGCGCCGCCCGAGCTCCTCGATCTCCGCGCCGGTGCGAGCCAATCCTTCGGTGTCGCGGTCGGCGATCGCCACGTCGGCGCCGAAGCGGGCGCACGCGATCGCGATCGCAGCGCCGATGCCTTGCGCGGCGCCGGTCACGACCGCAGCGCGATCGGTGAGCGCGAATGTCTCCGGAGTGAGTGCCATCGGGGCCGGAGGCTATTTCATCCGCTCCTGGCGCTTTGCGCCGGGCCGCTCGGGCCCCGGCTCGGGCGGCGCAGGGAACCTGCGCCGCTGGCTCCGAGCCTCTAGCTTCGCCGGATGCCGTATGACTTTTCTGGCAAGCATGTCCTCGTCACCGGCGCGTCGACTGGGATCGGTGAAGGCCTCGCGCTCGGCTTCGCCGAGCGCGGCGCGACCGTCGGGATCTGCGCGCGCCGCACCGCGCTGTTGGACCAGGTACTCGCGAAGTGCCGCGAGTACGCGCCCGATTCGCAGGCGTGGACCGTCGACCTGGCCGACCTCGACGGCCTCGACGCGTTCGCGCGACGCGCGTCCGACGAGTTGGGCGGCGTCGACGTCCTCGTGAACAACGCGGGAATGCCGAAACGCAAGAAGGTGTTCGACATCGACGTCGCCACGATCGAGCGCGTGATGGCGCTCAATTACTTCTCGCCGGTTCGGCTGACGATGGCGCTCCTCCCCGAGATCGTCGAGCGCGGTGGCCGGTTCGTCTACCTGTCGTCGGTGGCCGCACGGCTCGCGCCGCCGGGCGAAGGCTCGTACGGCGCGTCGAAGGCCGCGTTGGCGACGTGGGCCGAGTGCCTGCAGATCGACCTGCGCAACACCGACGTGCGCGTGCACGTCGTGTACCCGGGCGTGATCGACACGGAGTTGTTCCGGATCCCCGACAACGAGCCGCTCATCGCCCCCATCGAGGCGCTTCCGGTCGAGGCGTTGGTCGGGCCCGTGCTGGATCTGATCGAGACCGACGGCTTCGAAGTCGCGGTGCCCGAGTGGTTCGGCGACCTCTTCGCGGGCAAGTACGCCGACGTCGGCACGTTCATGGAAGGAACTATGGCGTACGCCCGGTCTCAGGACCCCTGATATCGGCAGGACCGGCGTAAGCGCGGGGCCGTTTGGAGGTCAGGGCAGTCATGACACGCATCCTCTTGCTTCCTGTCGTCGTGATCGGGCTACTCGCGGCCGCGCCCGCATCCGCGCCGGCGACCACGTTCAGCGTCACGAACACGGCCGACGACGTGTTGACGCCGAACTCGCTGCGATGGGCGATCGCGCAGGCGAACGCCGATGCGACCGCGCCGGTGATCGACATCCAGCCCGGCCTCACGATCGACCTCACGTGCCTCGGAGGTGGAGCACTCGCCTACGACAACGCCGCGAACCTCGAGCTCACGATCAACGCCAACGGGTCGACCATCCGCCAGACCTGCGCGGGCGATGCCGTGATCACCACCAACAACGAGAACCTCGTCGTGACCGCGGCCACGCTCACCGGAGGTGGCGATGGCGCCATCGCCGCGGGCGCCGGCGGACCGGCCGACGTGCGCGTCGAGGGCTCGACGGTCACCGGCAACACGGGCGGCGCGGCCGTCGAAGCCTTCACAGGTGATGTCGTCGTCGTCGACTCCCTGATCCACGACAACCAAGGCAGCACCGGCGGCGGCATTGCGGGCGTGTTCGTCAGCGTCGAGTCGTCGACGATCAGCAGCAACTCGGCGACGTCCGGCGGTGGCATCTGGAGCGACCAGACCGCGACGGTCATCAACTCGACGATCACCGGGAACACGGCGAGCAACACCGGTGGCGGCGTGTTGACGACCAACAGCGATGCCACGCTCGTGTACGCGACCATCGTGGGGAACACCGCGCCCGCCGGTTCGAACGTCACGATGCTGACAGGGGGCGACCTCGCGCCGTTCGCAACTGTCATTGCCGCGCCGCTCGGTGGCGGCACCGATTGCGACCTCGCCGCGGGCGTGACCCCCGCTTCGCTTGGGTTCAACTTCGGTGCCGATGCATCGTGCGCACTCGCAGCACCTACCGACACCGCGGGTGGCGATCCGCAGCTGGGAGCGCTCGACGACAACGGCGGGACCACGCCGACGATGCTCCCGGCGGCCGCCAGCCCGCTCCTCGACCGGGTCGACTGCGCCGCCGCACCGGGCGCGATCGCCGTCGATCAGCGTGCCGTCGCCCGGCCGCAGGGTGTCGCGTGCGACATCGGCGCGGTCGAAGTCGTGCCGCCGCCTGCCCCCACGACCACCACGACCACTACCGTGCGCCGCAGCACGGCCGCCGAGCTCCCGGCTACTGGCGCGCCCACAACGGCGCTCGCAATAGGCGCGGTCGCCCTCGTCGGTCTTGGCGCGCTGATGGCACGCGCCGTGCGCAGGCGCTAGCCGGGAGGCAGACCGATGGTCTTGGTTTCGAGGTACTCCTCGAAGCCCTGGACTCCGTGCTCGCGGCCTTGGCCGCTTTCCTTGTAGCCCCCGAACGGCGAGTCGGGGCCGAACCAGAGGCCGCCGTTCACCGAGACGGTGCCGGTGCGAATGCGGCGGGCGACGGCCATCGCGCGAGCGAGCGACGCGCTCGTCACCGAGCCCGACAGCCCATAGCGGGAGTCGTTGGCGATACGGACGGCGTCGTCGTCGTCCTCGTAGGGGATGACGACGAGCACCGGGCCGAAGATCTCCTCGCGCGCGATCGTCGCGTTCGGATCGACGTCGACGAACAACGTCGGCTGCACGAAGTAGCCCTTCTCGAACTGTGTCGCCGGGCCGCCGCCGACGATGCAGCGCGCCCCTTCCTCCTTACCCTTCGCGATGTAGCCGAGGACCCGCTCACGCTGGCGCGCATTGATGAGTGGGCCGGCCATGTTGGCGATGTCGGTCGGGTCACCGTAGGGGAACGACTCGAACGACGCCTTGACGAGCTCGATGCCTTCGTCGTAGCGGGAGCGCGGCAACAACATGCGGGTCGTGATCGCGCAGCCCTGGCCCGAGTGCATACACACCATGCCCGCGCTTCCGAGCGCGGCCGGAAAGTCGGCGTCGTCGAGGACGATGTTCGCCGACTTGCCACCCAACTCGAGGAACACGCGCTTGAGCGTCTCCGCGCCGCGGACCGCGATCCGCTTGCCGACCGCGGTGGACCCCGTGAACGAGATCATGTCGACGGCCAGACTGCCGGAGAGCACCTCGCCGACTGCGCCCGGGTCGGCCGAGGTGACGACGTTCAGCACGCCGGCCGGGATGTCGGTCTCCTCGGCGACCAACTTGGCGATCCACGTCGCCGAGTAGGGCGTGTCGGGCGCGGGCTTCAACACGACTGCGCACCCGGCCGCAAGCGCGGGCGCCAGCTTCGAGAGGTTGAGCATGAACGGGAAGTTCCACGGCGTGATCAGTCCCGCGACGCCGATCGGTTCGCGTACCACGAGCCGGTCCGACTGCATCCCGAAGAATTCGTGGGTCCCGAGGCGCTCCTCCCACGGGTAGGAGTCGATGAGGTCGATGTCGTACTGCATGTCGTCGATACAGCTGTCTTGCTGCACGGCGTAGGTGAGGCCGATGGGCGTCCCCACCTCGGCCACGATCTGACCCCGCAGCTCTTCCCGGTGCTTTCCGAGTGCGTCGCGGAGCTGTTCGAGACATGCCTTGCGGAAGGCCCGGTCGGTCGCCCACGTGGTCTCGTCGAATGCGCGCCGCGCCGCGACGATCGCGCGCTCCATGTCGGCCGCCGACGCGTCGGCGACCGGGCCGATGACCTCCTCGGTGGCTGGATTGATGTTGTCGTACGTCGCGCCGCCCGCCGCTTCGGCCAACATGCCGTCGATCAGCAAGCGGGATTCGAACGCCAGCGCCATCAAGAACTCCTCGTGGGTCCGGAGACAGGTCAGGCTACGCCGATATCCTCGGTCCCGACATGCGCATCGCGGCGCTCGACCTCGGTTCCAACTCGTTCCACCTTCTGGTCGCCGACGTGCATCCCGATGGCACCTTCGAAGCGGTTGCCCGCGAGAAGGAGATG
The DNA here is from genome assembly GCA_040513235.1 of Acidimicrobiia bacterium. Lineage (GTDB taxonomy): Bacteria > Actinomycetota > Acidimicrobiia > IMCC26256 > PALSA-610 > JANNHK01. The sequence goes on from JBEVDP010000189.1 coordinate 4,653, forward strand.
CTCCGCCTCGGCGACGATGTCAGTGGTAACCACTCCATCTCACCCAGCCTCGCCGACCGCGCGGTCGAAACTGTCCGCCGATACAAGCAGTTGTCGGACGCGCTCGGCGCGACCGAGATGCTCGCCAAGGCGACGAGCGCCATCCGCTCCGCCGACAACGGCAGCGAACTCGTCGACCGCATCGAGACCGAGGCCGACGTCGAGGTCGAAGTGATCAGCGGGCTCGAGGAAGCCCGGCTGATCTTCGCGGCGGTACGAGCGAGTGTGGTGATCGACCCGGCACCCGCGCTCGGCATCGACATCGGCGGCGGCAGCGTCGAACTGATGATCGGCGACGGCTCCGGGTTGCGGTGGGCCGAGAGCGTCGCCCTCGGCGTCGGTCGCCTCACCGCCGAGTTCGTGCGCGAGGATCCTCCCTCGAAGGGCGAACGCAAGCGACTCGAAGAGCACGTGCGCGCGACGCTCGAACCATTCGTCGCAGATGTCGTGAGCCGCGCGCCGGGCTTGTGCGTCGGTACGAGCGGCACGATCAACGACCTCGCCCGCATGGCGGAGGCGCGCCGCACCGGCGAGGTGCCGCCGACTTCGAACGGGCTGCGCGTTGCGCGCGCCGATCTCGAGGAGTTGAACGACAAGATCACCCGTTCGAAGGCGTCGGAACGGCGGCGCATGCCCGGGCTCGAAGAGAAGCGCACGGAACTCCTGCCCGCGGGCTCCATCCTCTTGCAGACCGCCCTCGAGTTGTTCGACATCGAGACGCTGACGGTCAGCGACTGGGCGCTGCGCGAGGGCATCGTGCTCGATGCCGTCAGCACCCATGATCCGAACGACTGGAGCGACGACCCGCGCGCGTTGCGCCGGGCTGCGGTGGTCGGCCTCGCGAGACGCTGCAACTCCGACGAGCGGCACACGGCGCAGGTTGCGCACCTCGCGCTGCGCCTGTTCGACCAGACCACGGCGCTGCACGGTCTCGGGTCAGACGATCGAGAGCTGCTCGACTTCGCCGTCTTGCTCCACGACATCGGTCAGCACGTGTCGCGCAAAGGCCACCAGCGCCACGCGGCCTACCTCGTGGAGAACGGGCAACTGCGCGGGTTCGAACCCTCCGAAATCGCGTTCCTCGCCGCGCTGGTTCGACACCACCGGCGGGGCGACCCGAAGGTTTCCGAGCCGCG
>JBEVDP010000190.1:0-13642 GCA_040513235.1 Acidimicrobiia bacterium
TACTCGGCGGAGGGCACACTGCTCGGACGGCGCGGCGATGGCGGCGTGTACCAGTGCGCGGGCGACGATGCCTGGGTGGCGGTCGATCGCACGCGCGACCCACTCGACGCGTACGCCCGAGCAGAGTGGTGCGCGACGCGTGCCGCCGATAGAGCCGCGACCGAATTGAGCACCCAGGGCATTCCCGCGGCGGCCATGGCGCTCGCGCACCTCGCGAACGAAGATCCGCAGCTCCGGGCTCGCGGTTATTTCCAGCGCGTGACCCACCCGCTGCTTGGCGAGCACGAATACCCGACGTGGCCAATGCGCATGTCGGCCGGGCCTGCGCGTTCGTGGACCGGGCCCGCGCCGACGCTCGGTCAGCACAACGACGAGGTGTTACGCGAGTTGGGGTGCAGTGACGCCGACCTCGACCGCCTGCGCGCGGAGCACGTGATCGGCTCGGAGCCGCGATACCCCGGGTAAGTAGGGTGACCGCACCCATGCTGCGGCCCCGCGACGAACCCGAGCTCGAGGAGATCGAAGACGCCGTCGTCGACGGCGATGTCGCGTACGAGCGAGGCACCGCGCAAGCCGCGTTCCGGAACCGCAACTTCCGCATCGTCTACCTCTGCACGTTCGGTTCGAACATCGGGACGTGGATGCAGAACGTCGTGCTCGGCGCGTACGCGCTGAAGCTGACCGGCTCCGCGGGGTTCGTCGGGGTCATCTTCTTCGCCCAGCTCGGACCGTTGCTGTTCCTCTCGCCGGCCGGGGGCCTGCTCGCCGACACCGTCGATCGCCGCAAGCTGCTGGTGACCTCGCAAGTGACGCAAGGACTCCTGTCGTTCGCGCTGGCCGCGGTCGTGCTTCTCGACCAACCGCCGCAGGCCGCAATCGTTGCGCTGGTGTTCGCGATCGGTATCGCGAATGCGTTCGGCGCGCCGGGCCTGAGCGCGATCTTGCCCACGCTCGTTCCGCGCGAAGACTTGCACGGTGCCGTCGCGCTCCAGTCGGTCCAGATGAACCTCTCGCGCGTCATCGGGCCGGCGATCGGAGGCGTGCTGTACACCGCGTTCGACGCGGCACCGGTGTTCGCGATCAACGGAGTCACGTATGCGTTCGCAGTCGTCGGGCTGATGTGGGCGAGTTACGCGCGCCACGCCGACGCGCAGCTCGACGAGCACGGCTGGCGGCGTCTGCTGTCCGGCGTCCGCATCGCGCGCCGCGACCCGCTCATCTCGCACGTCTTGATCACGCTGTTCTCGTTCTCGTTCCTGTCGCTCGCGTTCGTCGGGCTGATGCCGGTGCTCGCCGAGGACAACCTCGGCGTTGATCCCCGCAGTACCGAGTATGGGATCCTTTACGCGTGCTTCGGGCTCGGCGCCGCGCTGGGTGCCATCACCGTCGGCACCGTGTTCGCGCACTGGAGCAAGGCGCGGTTGGTCCGGCCGGGATTCGTCGCCTTCGCTGTTGTGCTGGCTGTATTTGCGCTGATGCACCACGCCGCGCCGGCGTATCTGGTTGGCGCGGTCCTCGGCTACGCGTACTTCGTCGTGATCACCGCGCTCTCCACCGTGCTGCAGGAACACCTTCAGGAAGGTCAACGCGGCCGGGTGATGGCGCTGTGGATCATGGGCTTCGGCGGCACGGTTCCGCTCGGTGTGCTCGTTGGCGGGTGGATCGACGAGCACACCGGCGTCACGATCAGCCAGATTCTGCTCGCGGGAGCTGCCTGGGCACTGGTGATGGCCGCGTGGTCGGGCCCGAAGCGTCTCGGATGGAGGAGCAGCCATGCCTGAAGCGCAAGCGAACGGCTATCGCGCCGTGCGCGAGCGCACGACTGACTGGCTGCGGAATGTCGACCCGGGCGCGCTCGACGCGATCGCCCCGGCGACGCCGAAGTGGCGCGTGCGTGACGTGCTCGCGCACATGGTCGGCGTTGCGAACGACGCGGTTGAAGGCCGCCTCGACGGCATCGCGTCCGACCCGTGGACCGCGGCGCAGGTCGACAAGCGGCGCGACGCGTCGGTCAGCGACATGCTCGACGAGTGGAACGCGTTCGGACCGCAGTTCGAAACGATGTTGCTCGGTGCGCCCGAGACGATCGGCAGTCAGGCCGTGTTCGACGTGTTCACCCACGAGCAGGACATGCGCCACGCGCTCGCCGCGCCGGGCGGACGCGACTGCGAGTCGGTTGGGGTCGCGTTCTTCTTCTACTGCCAGGCCCGCGAACAGGCCGGTCTCCCGATGCTGCGCATCGTCACCGAGAGCGGTGAGTTCGACGCGGGCACCGGTGACCTGGTGGCGACCGTGAAGACGTCGACCTTCGAGGTCGTCCGGGCCGCGACCGGCCGGCGCGCCGCCGAAGAGGTCGCGGCCTACGAATGGGACGGCACTGCCGACCCCGCCGTCCTTCTTGTCGCGCCCATATTCACAATGCGCGAAACCCCCCTCGGCGAGTAACGAGACCGCCCATGCGTCACTCAGCCGTACTCAGTACGGGTGAGTGACGCATCGGTCGTTAGGCGCTTTCGGCGGCGCGGAGGACGGAGACGACGTTGCGGCCGAGGGCGTCGAGGTCGTAGCCGCCCTCTTGCACGAAAACGGTCGGGCGAGCGAGGCCGCCGATCGCGGTGCCGATGCGCGGGTAGTCGGCCGCCACGAGCCGGAACGAGTCGGGGTCCTCGATCGCGGTGTCGACGCCCAACGAGACGACCACGAGATCGGGCCCGAACTTCGTCACCGCGGCAGTCGCGGCTTCGAGCGCGGGCCCGTAGGCGGACCAGTCGGTGCCCGGCGCGAGCGGGAAGTTCCGCGTGTAGCCCTCGCCCGCGCCCCAGCCCCGTTCGGAAGCGTTGCCCAGGAAGTACGGGTAGTCATGCGCGGGATCGGCGTGGAGTGACACGAACAGCACGTCGTCACGGTCGTAGAAGAGTTGCTGGGTGCCGTTGCCGTGGTGGAAGTCGACGTCGAGGATCGAGACGCGCGCGCCCGCATCGACGGCAGCCTGCGCGACGATCGCGGCGTTGTTCAAATAGCAGTACCCCGCGAACGAATCGGCCGCTGCGTGATGCCCGGGCGGGCGGCAGAGCGCGTAGGCCGCGGCTTCACCGTCGACGACTGCGCGCCAAGCCGTGAGCGCGATGTCGACCGCCGCACTCGCGGCCGGCCACGTGCCCGCGAGGACCGGGTCGGAGTCGTGTGAGTACCAGCCAAGTTCGGCGACGACGTGGGGCGCTTCGACGTGGGGCTGGTTCCGCATCGGCCGGGCGTACGGCACCGCTTCCGCCGTTTCGGGTTCTCCGGTCGCGTCACGCCAACGCGCGTGCGCCGTCATCAGGAACTCGATGTAGTCGCGCGTGTGAACGCGTAGCACCGGCTCGGGCCCGAACTCGTCCGGTTCGCGGATCTCGCCGGCCGCGGCGGCTTCCAGCGCGGCCCGGATGCGCTCGGCGCGTTCGGGGATCTCGGGCGGGGCCACCAGCTTGCCGCCGTCGTGGATCGGATCGCGCGGATGATGGAGTCGGTGCGCGTCGGAGGCGATCGTCAGCACGGAAACATCGTGGCGGTGTCCCCGCGCTTCGTCACGCCAACAGCATCGACCACCGGCGCCCGGAAGGAAAGGGCCACTCGACCCAGTACCCTCCGCGCATGACGGTCGCAGTGCGGGTCGTGGACTGCGAGCAGCCCTCGGCAGTCGTTGCCGAGCTCGCCGTCACCCTCGATCCGTCCGAGCGCGATCGGGCCGATGCCTGGTCGAATCCGGCCGCGCGCGCCCGCTGGATCGTCGCCCATGGCGCGCTGCGATCGGTCTTGGGTGCCGCGCTCGGCGTCGAGCCGGCGGACATCGCCTTCGACCGAACGTGCCGCCACTGTGGTGATCCGAAGCACGGCAAGCCGGTCGTCGTCGGTGCCGACATCGAGTTCAGCCTCTCGCACTCCGGCGCGCTCGCAGTCATCGCGTGGACCCGGGCCGCGGGACGGCTCGGCGTCGACGTCGAACTCGTACGGCCCCGGGCGCGGCTCGAATTGCTGGCGGCACGGAAGCTCGATCCGGCCGAGTACGCAGCCTGGCGCGCCCTCGCGCCGGCCGAGCGACTGCCGGCCTTCCTCCGGCATTGGACCGCCCAGGAGGCGTACCTCAAGGCCCTCGGGGTGGGCCTGTTCCGCACGGGCGGGGTGCCGCCGGTCTCGCCGCAGTGGACGGTGGCGCCGATCGACGTCGGGACCGGCGGGGTGGCAGCGCTCGCCGTCGACAAGGCCGCCGCGCCGACGCCCGTCCCGGAGCTCTGGACAGCAGCAGTACCCTCGCACGATGGTCGAAGGTGACGAGCCGTTCGAGGACGAGCGGCCCCTCGAGGAAGAGCGTTTCGTGTCGGGCCCCGACAAGTTCCGCAAGACCGCGGCGGGATCGGTGCTCGCGGCCGGCTTGATGGGGCTGGCCGACGCGCTCGAAGGTCCACGCGACGACAAGGTCGCGATCGTGACCGAGTACGCGGGCGAACCGCCGTTCGGCGATCGGCTCGTCTTGCGGCTCGACCCCGACGATCCGAGCGATTCGATCGTGATGATCCGGCCCTGGTTGCAGTCAGACTAACGCCGGAACGACTCGCGAAAGATCGTGCACGCGCGCAGGCGATCGGCGCGCGGCTCGACGCCGATGCCCGGACCGTCGGGGACGCGCAATCGTCCGCCGACCAATTCGAACGGCTCGGTGATGTCGTCGGCGAAGTAACGATCTGACGCCGAGCAGTCGCCGGGTTGCGTGAACCCGGGAAGCGACGCGACCGCGAGGTTGACCGCACGTCCGATGCCCGTCTCGAGCATCCCGCCGATGAGGAGCGGGACACGGTGGACGTGGCATGCGTCGTGGACTCGGCGCGCGGCCTCGATGCCGCCGACTCGCCCAGGCTTCACGTTGACGAGCGCGCAGGCGCCGAGCGCGATCGCGGTTTCGGCCACTGGCGCGCTCGTGATCGATTCGTCGAGCGCGACGGGCGTGGTGATGCCCGCCGCCAGCAGTGCGGTCTCCTGGAGCGCGTCGGGCGCGAGCGGCTGCTCGATGCATTGCAGGCCGAACTCGTCGAGGGCGCGCAACCCGAGTGCGGCTTCGAACGCGTAGGCGCCATTGCCGTCGACCCCGATCGTGGTCTCGGTGCCCACCTCGGCGCGCACCGCGCGCACCGCTTCGATATCGTGGCCGGGCTCGATCTTGCACTTCAGGCGCCGATAGCCCGCGTTGATGTAGGCGTTCGCGAGGGTGCGCAACTCGTGCTCGTCGGCGCAGATCCCGATCGCGACCCCGGCATCGATTTCGGTACGCACGCCGCCGAGGTACGAGCGCAGCGACTCGCCGTGACCGCGCAACGCGGCGTCGCACAACGCACTGTCAAGCGCGGCTCTTGCAAATTGGTTGCCGCGTACGTCGTCGAACCCAACGCCCGCGAGCGTGCGTGGGATCAGGTGATCGCGCAACACCACGCGCGCGGTATCGAGCGTCTCCGCGGCGTAAGTCGGTGCTGCTTCGGCTGCGCACTCACCCCAGCCGACGCCGTCGTCAGTGACGACGCGCACGAGCAATGCGTCTTTGTGCGTCGTCGTGGTGCGCGCGGTTCGGAACGCGCGCACGAGCGGCAACCGGACGCGGAACAGGTCGACGGCGCGAACGGGCCCGGGCGCGATGCCCGGGCCCGAACCTGAATTCACCGGGTTGCTCAGCGACGCTTGGTCGCCTTCTTCGCGGGCGCCTTCTTGGCCGCGGGCTTGCGCGCCGGTGCCTTCTTGGCCGGCGCCTTCTTCGCGGGTGCCTTCTTCGCCGCGGCTTTCTTGGCCGGCGCCTTCTTGGCCGACGCACTCTTCGCCGGCGCCTTCTTGGCCGGCGGCTTGCCCGAAAGAACTGCGTCCTTGAACGCCTTGAGCGGCGTGATGCGGGCGACGCGCTTGGCGGGGACCTTCACCATCTCGCCGGTCGCTGGGTTGCGAGCCATACGAGCCGGCCGGTCGATCCGCCGGAACTTGGCGAATCCTGAGATAGCGACATCCTCGCCGCGGCACACGGTTTCCGTGATGAGCTCGAGCAACGACGAGATCGCGGCGTCTGCTTCCTTGCGGCTCTTGTCGGTGCGCTCGGCATACGCGTTGAGCAGCTGGCTTCGATTCACATTTCCTCCGGGGGCTCCAACAACCGGGCTATGCAGAATTGCGGATCGCATGCTTACACTTCCCGCCGCCGGACGCGCGGATTCCGAGCCTAATTTTCTTGGGTTTTTTCGCTCGCGAAGCTCCGTCAGAGGGCCGCTCGGGCCCCGCCACACGCCGGCTTCGCCCGCGCGCGGCTCAGGGCGGCTTGCTCAGACCGAGTGGGTCGAGGGTTCGAGGCTGCCGGGGTCCATCGCCCAGCCCGCCTTGCCCTGCCGCTTCGCGCTGTACATCGCCACGTCGGCCCGGCGTACGAGGTCGCCGGGGTCAGCGCTGTCGGCCGGAGCCAGCGCGATGCCGATGCTCGCCGAGATGCGCACCTCGGCGTTTCCGCCGAGCACGAACGGCTCCGTCAGCATCACGCGGATCCGCTCCGCCACCTCGACCGCCGGCGCGACGCGCTCGATCCGGGTGAGCATGACGGTGAACTCGTCACCGCCCATGCGGGCAACGATGTCGCCGGGCCGTACGCAGTTGCGCAGGCGCTCGGCGACCGCGACGAGCAGCTCGTTGCCGCAATCGTGCCCGTGCACGTCGTTCACCGCTTTGAACCCGTCGAGGTCCAAGAACAGCACCGAGAGCAGATCGCCGGGCCGGCCCCGCCCGCAGACCCGCTCGAGGTGCTCGTGGAACCGACGGCGGTTCGGGAGGTCGGTCAGCGAGTCGTGGGCGGCTTCGTGCGCGAGGCGGTCCTTCAGCGAGGCGAGCTCGCGGTGCACCTGCGCGTTGCGCAACGAGGCGCCGGCCTGCGCGGCGAACAGTTCGATGCCCTCTATCTGCGACGCGGGCGGCGCGCCGGGCCGGGGCCACCGAGCGGTGAGGACTGCGACGCCCTTGTCACCGTCGGCGACCGGGACTGCAACGAGCACCGAGTCGCGGGCGACCTGCCCGTCGGGCCGGCGCGTCACCACGTTCGTCGACGCTGTGTCGGCGTCCGGAGGCCACACGATCGGGCCGCCCTCGTCGCGCGCCCGGGCCGCAGCCATCAGGCGCGGGTCGCCAGGCGCAATGGCCAATACATCGCGCGAATACCGGATCGGCCTGGCGAGCAGGGCCGGACTGTTCGTTGGCCCCTGGATCTCGAACACCATCGGATCGGCGAAGCCCATCTGGGCGATCGTGTCGCGCAGTACGTCGAGGATCTCGTCGACGTCGAGGCTCGTGCTCTTGCGCCCGCCGAGCGCGGCCGCGCGCAACACGCTGCCTCGCCGTTCGGCTTCGTCGCGCTGACGGCGGTGCGCGTCGATCTCGGTCTTCAGGGACTGGGCGAGGAACCCGACCGGCAGCGCCACGAGGAACACCACGGCCATGCGCTGGGCGAGGTCGCTCAACTCGAGCGGGCCGCCCTGGGCCGCGTTCAGCGCGACGAATCCACCCGCGACGGCAACCCAGCTCGCGACGGCGCCGAAGAGCTGGAAGCGCATCGCGCCTTCGAGGACGGGCAGCACGAGGATGGCCCAGTCGGCGGCCTCGAGGCCGTCCTGACGGATCGCGAGTACCGCCAGCACGAGCGCGGTGTCGGCGACGAGTTGGACGATCCCGAGTGCGGTTCGGACCCGCGGCGACCGCCCCAACGAGAGCCACGAGATCGCGTTGATCGCGAGGAATCCAGCAGTGAGCGCGACGACGACCGGCCAGACGTCACCACGAGTGTCCGGCGAGGCGAGGAGGCGGACGGCGACCACGATGGCCACGAGGATGCGCAGTCGTTGGAGCGCATACTCGACCGAAACGGGCGCGCCTGAGCCCGGCACGTCTCCCGGCTCGTCGGCGCGGCGAGCTGGTTCAGACCGAGACGTGGCCTGTCGCCTCATCTTCCTCCTCGCGATTCCCCGCTAGGCCCGTATCGGCGGGCTCGGCCGGGCTGTGAGGGTTTCCCGCAAGTCGCGGCGCTGGTGGCGACGGTGAGATGCGCGGAACCTTGCATTGAAGGGATGAAGCGCTCAGCCCGCCCGAATGGAAAATAGTATGGCATGTCTCTTGTTTGGGACACTCCCAGTTCGTACGGTACGGAGGCTGGTTCACGTTCGTAAGGGAGCTTTCAGGGCCGCCCGGTACTCAGGCAACGCTTGCAGGTGGGGGAGTACCGGGCGGGCACCCTGCCCAGGGATCTGTCCGGAACCAGGTCGGGTCGTTCCGCCGCGAACATGAGGGAGTGGCCGAACGTGTCGACGACCCTGCAGATCCTCGCCTCTCGGAGTACGTCGACCTCCGCGATCCCGATCTACGGCGGCGCGTCGAGCCCGACGGCGGCTTCTTCGTCGCCGAAAGTCCGCACGTCATCCGCACCGTGATCGGCGCGGGCCGCCGCGTGCGATCGGTCCTGGTCACACCTGTGCAGCACGACGCGCTCGCGTCGGCACTCGCGACGATCGATGCTCCGGTCTACGTCACCGAACCCGCGGTGTTGCGCCGCGTCGTCGGGTTCGATCTGCATCGCGGCGCGGTTGCATCCGTCGACCGGTGGCCGCTTCCGAGCGTGCCCGACCTTTGTGCGCACGCGCGCCGCGTCGCGGTACTCGAACGGGTCAACGACCACGAGAACCTTGGTGTGCTGTTCCGCAATGCGGCCGCCTTCGGTCTCGACGCGGTGGTCCTCGACGCCGAGTGCTCCGATCCCCTGTACCGGCGCACCGTGCGCGTGTCGATCGGCCACGTGTGCACCGTGCCGTGGGCACGGTACGCGAGCCTCGACGACGTTCGGGGCGCGGGGCTGACGCTCGTCGCGCTCACGCCCGACCCGGACGCGGCTGCGATCGACGACATCGAGTGGCCGGACCGGTGTGCGGTGATGCTCGGCGCCGAAGGTCCGGGCCTGTCCGACGCTGCCCTCGCTATGGCGGATCTGGCCGTGCGGATCCCGATGCGCAGCGACGTCGATTCACTCAACGTGGCGACCGCGGCGGCGATCGCGTTCCACGTATCACGCTGATACCGTCGCCGCGATGGCGCCGCCGGTGACCGCCGAGTACCACGTGCACCTGGAAGGGACGCTACGACCGGCGACGCTGCGCAAGCTCGCCGCCCGCCACGGGATCATGTTGTCGGATCGCTTCGCAGGTGACACCGTCGAGCTCACCGACTTCGACGATTTCATAGCTTGTTACCTGCTCGGCTTGGAACCGCTGCGCACCTCGGCAGACTTCTCGGACGCCGTTGTCGCGTACGCGCAAGAGCTTGCCGACCAGGGCGTCACCTACGTCGAGATGACCACGACGGCGTACGCCCACCACGAACGGGGAATTCCCCGTTCGGAGTACGTCGAGGGGCTCATCGACGGGCGGCGGCGGGCGGCGTCCCTCGGAGTCGACGTGCGGTGGATCGTCGACATCCCGCGCAACGTCGAGTCGCCCGAGCTTGGCTACACGGCCGATTTCGTGTGCGGCCCCGACGCCCCGGACGGCACGATCGCGATCGGACTGGGCGGCAACGAGCTCGACACGCCCGCGCAGTTGTGGATGGATTCATTTGATCGGGCCCGCGCGGCGGGCCTGCTCGTCGTGCTGCATGCGGGGGAGACGCAAGGCCCCGAGTCGATCTGGAACGCGCTGGAGTGCCGGGCCGACCGCATCGGCCACGGCATCTCCTGTGTGCGCGACGACGAGCTCGTCCGCCGGTTGGTCGACGAACAGATCATGCTCGAGGTCTGCCCGACGTCGAACGTGAAGACGCGCGTCGTTCGCAGCTACGACGAGCATCCCGTGCACGAGATGATTGCCCGCGGTCTACACGTGACGATCAACTCCGACGACCCCGGCTATTTCGGCGCGTCGCTCTCGGAGGAAGTTGCCCGGGTGTACACCGCGCTCACTTAGCCTGAGGATCGATGGCCGACGACGACGTCATCTACGCCGAGGGGCTCGTGAAGACGTTCGGCGCGGTACGGGCGCTCGACGGGCTCGATCTGGCGGTGCGTCCGGGTGAGGTGCACGGCTTCCTGGGACCGAACGGATCGGGCAAATCGACGACGATCCGCATCCTGCTCGGGCTGCTCCGCGCGAGTGGTGGCACCGTCACGCTGTTCGGCCGCGACCCGTGGTCCGACGCGGTGGACCTCCATCGCCGGCTCGCGTACGTTCCAGGCGAGGTGAACCTCTGGCCGAACCTCACTGGCGGCGAGGTCATCGACATCCTCGGTCGTCTGCGTGGCGGTCACGATCCCGAACGCCGCGAGCAACTCTGCAAGCGCTTCGAGCTCGACCCCACCAAGAAGGCGCGCTCGTACTCGAAGGGCAACCGCCAGAAGGTCGCGCTCGTGGCCGCACTCGCGGCGCGCGCCGAGTTGCTCATCCTCGACGAGCCGACGAGCGGCCTCGACCCGCTGATGGAGACGGTCTTCCAGGAGTGCATTCGCGAGCTCACCGACGGCGGCATCACGGTGCTGCTCTCGAGCCACATACTCGCCGAGGTCGAGGCGCTCTGCGATCGCATGAGCATCATCCGTGCCGGCCGAACGGTCGAAACCGGGACCCTCACCGAATTGCGCCATCTCACGCGCACCGCGGTCGAGATCGAGACCGAGCGCCCGCTGGACGGCCTCGAAGCGCTCCCGGGGGTTCACAACACCCGGACGCGCGATCTCCATGCCGAGTTCGACGTCGACTCGACCGAGCTCGACGCGGTCATCGCGTTCGTCAGCGCGCGCGGGGTCCGCGCTCTCAAGGCCACGCCGCCGACGCTCGAGGAGCTGTTCCTCCGCCACTACGGCGACTCGATCGCGGCCGTCGACGACATATGACGCACTTCGCGGGCACGCTCGCGCTCGTGCGCTTCGCGCTCCGACGGGATCGGGTGCGCCTGTCGATCTGGGTCGCCTCGCTCACCAGCACCGTCTGGTTCACCAGCCAGAGCATCTTCGGGCTCTACGACAACGAAGCCGAGCTCGCGCAGTACGCGACCACGGTGAAGTCGAACGCCGCGCTGATAGCGCTCGGCGGCCCGCCTTACGGCCTCGATACCTTCGGCGGCCGGATCGTCTGGGAGTGCGCGCCCTACGCGATCGGCGTTGCGCTCATGGCCGTGCTCACCGTCGTGCGCCACACACGGGCCGAGGAGGAAGCCGGCCACACCGAACTGCTGCGCGCGACACGGATCGGTCGGCACTCGCACAGCGCGGCGGCGTTCCTCACCGCGTCCGGCGTGAGCATCGTCATCGGAGCACTGAGCGCGGCCGCGCTCGCGATCGACCTCCCCGTCGCCGGTTCGATCCTGTTCGGGGCAGGGTTCGCGAGCCTCGGCGTCGTGTTCGCAGGCATCGCGCTCGTCGCCGCGCAGGTGACGACCCACTCCCGCGCCGCCACCGGCATCGCCCTCGCGATGCTCGGTGCCGCCTTCGTACTGCGCGCGATCGGCGACATCGAGGCTGGGTGGCTCTCGTGGCTTTCACCCATCGGCTGGATGAATTACACCAAGCCGTTCACCGCCGACACGTGGTTCCCGCTCCTGCTTTCGCTCGCCTTCACAGCCGGGTGTGTGGCGGGCGCGATCGCGCTCGAGAGCCGGCGCGACGTCGGCGGCGGCCTCGTTGCTGACCGCCCGGGTTCGCCATTCGCGTCGCCGCGCCTCGCGACGCCGCTCGGCCTGGCGGTGCGCCTGCAGCGGGCGGCGTTCGCGGGCTGGGCCGCCGGTCTCGCACTGGGCGGCATCACGTTCGGTGCGGTTGCGCACAGCGCCGAGGACCTCGTCGGCGACAACCAGGACATCCTCGACTACCTCACCAACGTGGGCGGGGCGTCCCTCACCGACATCTTCCTCGCGACGATGCTCCTCTACCTTGCGTTGCTTGCGGCCGCGTACGGCATCGCCACCGCCCTGCGGCTGCGCAGTGAGGAGACCTCAGGGCATGCCGAAGCCGTGCTCGCGGCCGCGGTCGCACGCACTCGCTGGGCATGGAGCCATCTCGCCATCGCGCTCGGTGGCAGCGCGACGATGCTGCTGCTGAGTGGGCTCACGTTGGGTGGCGCGCACGCGATCGCGATCCGTGAGGCGGGCGAGATCGTCAGCGTCACCGGCGCCGCACTCGCGTACGTGCCGGCCGTGTGGCTACTCGTCGGGTTCGGCTTCGCCCTGTTCGGCGCGCAGCCGCGCGCCATCCTCGCGGTCTGGGCCGCGCTCGCGTTCTGCGTGTTGGCTTCGCTGTTCGGTGAAGTCCTCGGTCTCCCCGCTGCCGTGATCGACGCCTCACCTTTCGCTCACGTCGGCACCGTCCCCGCGACCGATCCTGATTGGGCGGGCCTCGCCGTTCTCACGGCTCTCGCGGCTGCGCTGTTCGCGGCAGGCGAGCTCGGGTTCCGCCATCGCGACCTCCAAAGCGCCGTTTGAACCACGAGAGCAACGACTGCGACTGCGTGCGTCACGCCACCGACGGGTCCGACTACCTCGTCCCCGGCCCGGTCAAGGCCTTTCGGCGCACCGAGGAGGCCGACGCGCGGGCGTGGGTCGCGGACCGAGAATACAAGCGCAGGGCGCCTGACCTCCCGCGATACACTCACCGCGCTCCGCCGTCGGGCCAATGTCGTCCCGCGGTGGCCAGCTCCTTTCGGACCAACTCCTTTGGGAACTGACCGCCTCGAACAGCTAGGACGACCTTCCATGGCGAATCGCGACCTGCCCCCTGCCCGGGGGCTCTACGACCCTCGCTTCGAACACGACGCCTGCGGCGTCGGGTTCGTCGTCGACATGCAGGGCCGTAAGTCCCGGGCGCTGGTGGACCGCGCGCTCACGGCGCTGTGCAATCTCAACCACCGTGGCGCGGCCGGCGCCGAGCCCGACACGGGCGACGGGGCCGGAATCCTCGTGCAGATGCCCGGCGCGTTGTACCGAGCGGTGCTGCCGTTCGAGTTGCCGGCGGACGGCGCGTATGCGACCGGCATCGCGTTCATTCCCAAGGACGACGTCGAGGGCATAGTCACCAAGGTCGAGAAGGTGCTCGCCGACGAGGGCTTCTCAGTACTCGGATGGCGCGACGTCCCGATCGGCGCCGAAGTTCCGGGTGCATCCGCGCGCGAGGTGATGCCCGCGTTCAAGCAGGTCTTCGTCACGAAGGACGACCTTGCCGGCGACGAGCTGGAGCGCCACGTCTACGTCGCCCGAAAGCGGATCGAGCACAGCACCGATGCGTACTTCCCGTCGCTGTCGGCGCGCGTCGTCGTCTACAAGGGGATGCTCACCCCTGACCAGCTCGAGCCCTTCTACGCGGACCTGCGCGACGAGCGGTTGGAGTCGGCCCTGTGCCTCGTGCACTCGCGGTTCTCGACCAACACGTTCCCGTCGTGGCCGCTCGCGCACCCGTACCGCATGCTCGCCCACAACGGCGAGATCAACACCGTCCAGGGCAACGAGAACTGGATGCGCGCGCGTGAGGGCGCGATGGAAACGCCGCTGCTGCCGGGCGACATCGCGCGCATCTTCCCGATCTGCACGCCGGGCGCTTCCGACACGGCGCGCTTCGACGAAGCGCTCG
>JBEVDP010000191.1:0-6260 GCA_040513235.1 Acidimicrobiia bacterium
CGTCCCAGCATGGTCGTGATACACCTCGAAGGCTGGTCCAAAGTGGTGGCGAGCACCGAAGATGGCCGGGACGTACTCCTCGCGGTAGTCGGCGTGGGTGATGTGACAGGGCATTGGGAAGCGGTGACCGGGACACCCTGCGCGGCCACGGTCACGACCCTCGAGCCGTGCCGCGTGCGGGTGATCACCACCGTCGCCTTCGTCACGTTCCTCGAAGCCCACCCGCGTGCCACGTTGGCGCTCCTGCGATACACGATCACCCAATTCGTGCGCGCCGACCGGCGCCGGACCGAGGCGGGCACGCTCGATGCCGCGCACCGTCTCGCATCCGTCCTGCTCGAACTGTCGCACGCCTACGGCCACATCGACGACGACCACGCGCCCGTGGAACTGGGCATCCCGATCTCGCAGGAAGAGATCGCCGGTCTGATCTCCGCTTCCCGCCAGTCCGTCGCCCGAGCGCTCACAACACTCCGCCAACAGGGATTCATCGCGACGGGCCGGCGGAGCATCACGGTTCGCGACGTCGCCGGACTCCGACGGTTCACTGATCAGATCTGACCGATCGACTCGGCGTCGTGAATGACGGTGTACCTGTCGCTGCGGTAACGAGCACCGGCCATGTGCGCGGCGGCACGCGGCGCGTGTCATCCCAGAAGCGCGCCATCCGGCTAGAGGTAATTCAGCGGGTTCACGGGCACGCCGAGCAGCCGGACCTCGAAGTGGAGGTGCGGGCCTGTGGCCAAGCCGGTCGAGCCGACTGCCGCGATGGTCTCGCCGGCCGAGACCTTCTCCCCCGCCGAGACGTTCAACGAGGAGGCGTGGCCGTAGAGCGTGGCGTACTGGTTGCCGTGGTCGATGATCACTGTATTGCCGTACCCGCTGCGCACGCCGGCGTATGCGACGATGCCCCCCGCCGCCGCCTTGATCGGCGTTCCGCTCGAACCGGCGAGGTCGACACCGTTGTGCATGCGTGTCGTTCCGAGCACCGGGTGCACACGCGCGCCGAAGCTGCTCGAGACTCCGCCGGGGACCGGGCGCACGAGATCGAGCGACGAGGCACGCGTCTGACCGCGTTGACGCGACGCGAGCATCGCACTGATCGCGTTGGACGCGGCCTGCAACGCCGCGAGCTCGTTGGTGAACTCGTCCTTACGGTCGCGAATCGATGCGATGAGTGTTTGCTCGCGCGACTCCTCGCGCTTCACCTCGTCGCGCTTGGCCCGTTGGTCGGCGCGCAGGCCGGCGAGGTGACTCCGTTCGCTCTCGGCCTGGAGTCGCGCCGCCGCCGCGCCGTCACGTCGCAAAGCCGCCGCGGCTTCGTTGGCTTCGATCGACTGCTTCAAACTCGCGAGCGCGGCCACATCGGCACGCCGTACGTCGGAGACCCGCGCCAGGTACTTGGTGCCGACGTACGCGTCGTGCACGTTGTCGGCGTCGAGCACGGCCGCGTAGACGGGTGCGTCACCCCCGCGGTACAGCGCGGCTGCGGCATCCTCGGCCCGCTGTTGCGCGGCGTCGAGTTGCAAGGACGCGTCGGCGGCCTGGGCCTCGAACGCCAGCGCCTCGGTCGTGAACCGGTCGACGTCGCCCTGCAGCATCCAGATGCGGACCTCGACGTCGCGGATCTGGCGGTCGAACGCGGCGACGGCGGCGTCGAGCTCGGCTCGGCGGGCCCGGATCTCGCCGAGCTCGCGGAGCGCGGCCGCCTCGGCTGCAGAGGCCTCGCCGATGGCCTCCTGGAGCTCGGCGACCCGGCCGGGGTCGCCGGTCTGGGCCCCCGCGGGCGCGACCGAGGCCACCAACAACAGCATCGCCAGCGCCAGCCGCAATTTCACATGCGCATCGTAGGCAACACGAACAACACCAACAACAGGGGCGGAGCATCAGCGACCCGCGGAAACGATCAGCACCGGCCGGGCGGGTAGCCCGCTCCGCCGCGAGTGCGACCCGAAATTACGCGTCCAGGAAGCGGCGGAGGCCGATGAGGGAGCCGATCATGCCGATGCCGGCACCGATCGCCAGGACCCACAGGCCGATCGACAGGGCGTCCCAAGGCAGCAGGTAGAAGCCCCGCCAGAGTCCTGAGCCGCGGTTCTCGACGAAGCGCGAGAGCACTGACTTCAGGGCGAAGATGAAGCCGACCGCGAGGCCCGCGCCGATCGCGCCCTGAACCAGGCCCTCGGCCATGAACGGGATGCGCACGAACCAGTTCGACGCGCCGACCAGCTTCATGACCTCGATCTCGCGCCGGCGGGCGAAGGTCGCGAGGCGGATCGTATTGACGATCAGGAACAGCGCGGACGCGAACAGGGCGCCTGCCATGAACCAGAACGCATAGCGGATGTACCTCGTGACCTCGATGATGCGATCGATCTGCTCCTGGGCGGTGAGCACTTCGTCGACGCCTGGTCGCGCGGTGAACATCTGATTGATCTCTTCGGTGAGCTCGGCCTCGGCGGGCGCGACCCGGAACGACGTCGGGAGCGCTTCGGGCGTGGTGCTCTCCACCAGCGCCGGTTGGTCGTGGAAGATGCGCTGGAACTCGTTGTACGCGTCTTCCTTGCTGAGGAACTTGTAGCGCTTCACCTGGCCCGAGTCGACGAGCTCGTCGAGCCCGATGCGCACGTCGTCGATCTGCTGCTGCGGCGCGTCGACGTTCATGAAGATCTCGAGCTCGACGCCGTCTTTCCACTGGCTGGTGCCGTGGTCGACCATCGTCTGTATGAGACGAATGCCGCCGAACAACGTGAGGGAGACCGCGACCGTGATGATGCCCGCGAGCGTCATCAGCAAGTTGCGGCGCAACGAGATCCAGGTCTCGCGTACGAAATACGCAAACCGCGGCATCCGCTAGCTCCCCACGCCGTACACGCCGCGCGCTTGGTCGCGTACGAGCGACCCGTGATCGAGTTCCATCACGCGCCGGCGCATCGCGTCGACGATGCGCTGGTCGTGCGTGGCCATGACCACCGTCGTGCCCGTGCGATTGATGCGATCGAGCAGGCGCATGATGCCTACCGTCGTGGCGGGGTCGAGGTTGCCCGTCGGCTCATCGGCGAGGAGGATGAGCGGCCGGTTGACGAAGGCGCGCGCAACGGACACCCGCTGCTGCTCACCGCCCGAGAGTTCGGTCGGGAAGTTGGACGCCTTCTTGGAGAGGCCGACAAGGTCGAGGATCTGCGGCACCTGCGTACGCACGATGTGCTTGGGCCGGCCGATCACTTCGAGCGCGAACGCGACGTTCTCGTAGACCGTCTTGTTGGGTAGCAACTTGTAGTCCTGGAAGACGCACCCGATGTTGCGGCGCAGTTGCGGGACCTTCCAGGCGCCGAGGCGCGCGATGTCGCGGCCCGCGACGAGCACGCGGCCATCGGTGGCCACTTCGTCGCGCAGCAACAAGCGGAGGAAGGTCGACTTGCCGGAGCCGGACGGCCCGACGAGGAAGACGAACTCGCCCTTGCCGATCTCGAGATCGAGATCCCGCAGGGCGACGACATCACCTTTGTAGACCTTTGTGACGTTTTCGAAACGAATCATGAGCGCATGGATCCCAGACGGGCCCGGCGAGGGTACCAGTCAGTGCGCGCGATTCCGGGAACCCAGGTGCGACATCGAGACCAGCTACATCGTGTCAGTTTGCCGCCGCCAATGCAGATAGGACTCGACGAACGCTTCGATGTCGCCGTCGAGCACGGCGGCCACGTTGCCGGTCTCGTGACGCGTCCGTTCATCCTTCACGAGCTGGTAGGGCGCGAGCGTATAGGTGCGGATCTGACTGCCGAACGCGACGTCGCGCTTGTCGCCGCTCAGCGCTTCGAGTTCCTTGCGCTGTTCCTCGCGCTGACGCGCGGCCAGGCGCGCGGCCAGGATCTGCATCGCCTTGGCCCGGTTCTGTAGCTGGGATCGCTCGTTCTGGCACGACACGACGATGCCCGTCGGCAAGTGCGTGATGCGCACCGCCGAGTCGGTGACGTTGACGTGCTGCCCGCCCGCGCCGGACGAGCGGTACGTATCGATGCGGAGGTCGCCTTGGTCGATCTCAGGCTCCTCGGCCTGCTCGATCGCGGGTACGCAGTCGAGCGACGCGAACGCGGTCTGCCGGCGCGCGTTCGCGTCGAACGGCGAGATACGGATCAAGCGGTGGACACCGCGCTCCCCCGCGAGCAATCCGTACGCGTACCTGCCCTTCACGATGAACGTAGCCGACGTGAGCCCGGCTTCTTGGCCCTCTTGCACTTCGTCGAGCTCGACCTCGAAGTCGCGAGCTTGCGCCCAGCGCGTGTACATCCGGAGCAACATCTCGGCCCAGTCCTGCGCGTCTGTACCGCCCGCACCCGAGTGGATCTCGCAGATCGCATCACGTTCGTCGTGGTCGCCCACGAACAGCGAACGCAGTTCCAGTTGGTCGAGCTCCGCCTGCATGGCGGTGATGCCGTCGGCAATCTCGGACTCGACCGACTCGTCGCCCTCTTCGCGCGCCAGCTCCGCGAGCGTCTCGAGATCTGCCACCCGCTGATCCAGCGCGTCGACCAACCCGAGGTCGTCGTTCGCGAGCTTCAACTCGGTCGTGACCTTTCGGCCCAACTCCGGATCGCTCCAAAGGTTGGCGTCCGAGGCCTGTTCCTCGAGCTCGGCGACCCGCGCTTGGGCTTCCTCGATCTTCAAGTAGCCGCGAGCGTCCCGGACGCGCCGGGCCAGCTCACCGAGATCCTCCGAAAAGTCACGCATGGCAACGGCGGACCGTTATCGCCGACTGAGCTCTTGGTCGATTCCGGCTCCGCTCGCTCCGCGTCGCTTCACCTTCATCTCCGACTGGGCTCTTGGTCGATTCCGGCTCCGCTCGCTCCGCGTCGCTTCACCTTCATCTCCCGTGGCAGAGCTTGTACTTCTTGCCGCTGCCGCAGAAGCAGGGTTCGTTGCGGCCGGGAGTCTTCTCGACCCGCACCGTTTCAACCTTCTGGGCCTGCACCGGTTGGGGTCGCGCTGCGGGGCCGACCGCCGCGGGAATGGGCTCACCGCCGTCTTCGACCGGTGCTGATGCCGCCGCGGTGCGCAACGCGCCCGCGCCCTGCACGGGATCTTCGGCCGCCGTGTACTTCACGTTCTTGAGCTGGTTCTGCGGCTGCTCGTCGACAACGACCTGCAGATGGAACACATAGCGAACGAAGTCGTCTTCGATCTGGCCCATCATCGCTTCGAACATGTCGAAACCTTCGCGCTGCCACTCCGACAGCGGGTCGCGCTGGCCCATCGCGCGCAAGTTGATGCCCTCTTGGAGGTAGTCCATCTCGTACAGGTGCTCGCGCCAGTGCTGGTCGAGCACTGACAACATCACCCGCCGCTCGATGTCGCGCAGGGCCTCCGCTCCGATGTGCGCTTCCTTCTCCTCGTACAACGCGACCGCGTCGTCGAGGAGGAGTTGTTCGAGCGGCAGCTTGGCCGGTGCCTCAGCGAGCTGTTGTTCGGTGAGCCGCGTCGGAAAGTAGGTCTTCACGGCGGTGTGCAGTTCTTCGACGTTCCACTCCTCGACGAAGTCGCCTTCGCAGAAGAGGTCAACCTGCCGCCCGATCGCACTCTCGATCGCGTCCAGCGCCGCTTCGCGCAAGTCTTCACCGTCGAGCACCTGTTGGCGGCGCTTGTAGATGACCTTGCGCTGCTCGTTCATCACTTCGTCGTACTTGAGGACGTTCTTGCGGATCTCGAAGTTGCGGTCCTCGACCTGGCGTTGCGCGCGCTCGACGGCCTTGCTGACCATCTTCGACTCGAGCGGGACGTCGTCGGGGAACGACGCACCCATCACCCGTTGCATCAACCCGGTCGCGAACAAGCGCATGAGCTCGTCTTCGAGCGAGAGGTAAAAGCGGCTCGCGCCGGGGTCGCCCTGGCGGCCTGCGCGTCCGCGCAACTGATTGTCGATGCGCCGGGACTCGTGGCGCTCGGTACCGAGCACGTACAGGCCGCCCAAGGCCCGGACCTTGTCGCCCTCGGCCTTGCACTCCTCGTTGAAACGCGGCAGCAGTTCGTCGTAGCGCGCCGTGAACTCCTCGGTATCGAGGACGAGGCCCTCGGGATTGCCGCCAAGGAGGATGTCCACGCCGCGGCCGGCCATGTTGGTGGCGACCGTCACTGATCCGAGCTTGCCCGCCTGGGTGATGATCTCCGCTTCACGTTCGTGCTGCTTCGCGTTCAGCACCTCGTGCGCGATCCCCCGTTTCTGGAGGTGACGCGACAACCGTTCGGACTTCTCGACCGAGATC
>JBEVDP010000192.1:0-7124 GCA_040513235.1 Acidimicrobiia bacterium
ACTCGGCCTCGGTTGCGCGCTCGGTCGCAACCTCGACGGCATAGGACTCGAGCCGGATGCGCAGCCCGTAGAGGTCGACGACTTCGGTCGCCGAGAGCGGGCGGACCATCGCCCCGCGATTGCGTTCGCTGACAACAAGACCTTCGGCTTCCAGCATGCGCAGCGCTTCGCGCACCGGTGTGCGCGAGAGCCCGAGTTCTTCGGCGATGCGCTGCTCGACGAGGCGCTGCCCCGGCGGGTAGCGGTTCTCGACGATCGCGGCGCGGACAGCGGCGTACGCGGGCGCGGCGCCGACCGCGTCGGCCGTGGTGTTCACGACTTCAGCTCGCGTCGTCGTCGTACGCGATCTGGCGGCCGAGGTTCTGCGGTGCATAGTCGTCGGGCGCGGCGACTTCGACGATGGGGTCGGGACGGTTGTCGAACTCGAGGCGCAGCGCGACCGACATGACGGCGTGCAGCGTGTACGTCAGCGTGATGTACGTGAACTCGAGGATCTCCTCGTCGCTCAGGTGCTCGTGTAGCGCGTCGAACACCGCGTCATCGACGCGACCGAAGCCTTGGACCAACCCGTCGGTGTACGCGAGCAGCGCCCGCTCGACCGGCGAGAAGAGGTCGGAGACGCTCCACGCCTTGAGCGCTTCGATCTTCTCCTCAGAAAAGCCGTACGCGCGGCACGCCTTGCAGTGCTGCGAGAACACGAACTGACTGCCGACGAGCCAGCCCGCGCGCGTCTGACCCAACTCCCGCAGGTGCGCCGCAATCTTGCGATCCGGGCTCGCATAGAGCGCGAAACCTCGTGTCGCGTGCTTGAGCACGTCGGGCGAGTTCGCGAACACTGTCCACCAGTCGCCGGGTGTGCCGGTCGCGGTGCCGGGCTCGGCCACCGGGTCGCGGTCGCCGAACAGGCGCTCGTACATCGACAGGACGATCGGGGCCTCGGCGTCGGCTTTGGAGATCTGTCGGAGTCTCGGCATGGCGGTCTGTATACGAAACAACAGCGGTGATCCGCAAGCGCCGCCCTGCGCCTGGCAATCCTTGACCGCACCCCCGAGGACGGTGTGCAATGTGGCGAGTCGACCCAGGGGATGCCGGCATGGCCGCGATCGGCAAGAACACCAATTCCGAATTCGAGCTGCGAGGGTTCAACCACCTCGCGCTCGTGGCTCGCGACATGGCCGAGACCATCGCCTGGTACGAGGACAAACTCGGCATGAAGCTCGTCAAGACCCTCGAGCTCCCGGGCGGCCGCGGCCAGCACTTCTTCCTCGACATGGGTAACGGCGTCGACGGCGTCGCGTTCTTCTGGTTCCCGGAGGCCCCTGAGGGCGTGAAGGGCGAGGTGTTGCAGAACCGGGCCGGCATGACCGCGATCGGAAGCATGAACCACGTCGCGTTCGACGTACCGGCCGAGCACTTCGAGGCGTACCGGCAAAAGCTGGTCGACAAGGGCGTCGCCGTCACGGAGATCATCAACCATTCGAATTCGCTGGACGGCGGCCACAAGCCGGACTACGACGCCGCCACCGACGACGGCGACGTGTTCATCCGTTCGATGTACTTCAAGGACCCGAACGGCGTGACTCTCGAGTTCGCGTGCTGGACGAGAGCGCTCGACGAGAGCGACGTGCGCCACGCACCGGCGACGGCGCGCACACCAGTAGACGCCTGAGCGCCTCGCATTCGCGGATGACTCTCCAGCGAATCCCGGCGGATGCGCCCGCGCAACGCATCGTCGACGCGCTCGAGGCCGACGGCGCCGTCATCGTCGAAGACCTGCTCGACGCCGACCTGCTGGCTCGCTTCAATGCCGAGCTCGATCCGTTCGTCGAGACGGCGGCCGCCGCCAAGGACCGGACCTTCATCAACCCGGTTGTCCAGTGGTTCTTCGGTGCGCAGACGCGCGACGTCACCGGTGTTGCGGGAAAGTCGCGCGTCTTCGCGACGGAGATCCTCACGCATCCGGTGTACCGGGCCGTGTGCGACGCAATCCTGCTGCCGAACTGCGCGTCGTACCAGCTCAACATCGCGCATGTGCTCGACCGCGGACCGGGCTCGGAGCAGCAGATGATCCACCGCGACGAACTGGTGTGGGTCCATCTGCCCCGCCCGCACCCGGAAGTCCAGCTGGCCTCGGTGATCGCGCTCGTCGACTTCACCGCCGACAACGGCGCGACGCGCGTCGCGCCCGGTAGCCATCGCTGGCCGGACGACCGCGCGCCTACTGCGGACGACTTGGTACCGGCCGAGATGGCCGCGGGGTCCGCGGTCGTCTACCTCGGCTCGGCCCTGCACGCGGGCGGCGCCAACGTGACAACCGACGTTCGCCGGCGCGCGATGCACGTGAGCTACTGCGTCGGCTGGCTCCGCACCGAGGAGAACCAGTACCTCGCCACCCCGATCGACGTCGTGCGCACCCTGCCGCGCGAGTCGCAAGCCTTGCTCGGTTACGCCGCGCACGACGCGCTCGCGATCGGCGGCGGCTACCTCGGCACTGTGAAAGTGCAGGACCCGGTCGAGCTGCTGGCGACAGGCGAGCTCTAGGAACACTTTGCTCGGACGGCGGGCTGGGCGCGGCTTCCCCGAAACCTCGCGGCGCGCGACACTCCAATGGCACAGGTCCGTGGAGGGAGGTGGCGATGGGACGCGAGGACGACCCTGGCTACGACCGGGTCACCGATGTCACTCGCCAGTTCGAACTGGTGGACGAGCAAGTCTTCTCCGGCGCCGGACGCGGTCCGACTCTCGAGGAGAACGCCGCGGCTGAACGCCACGGCGCGGTGAGCGAGACGACTCGTCAGGCCTACATGGAGATGGTGTGGCGCGGCGCGCACCAGCGGGGCGAGGGGCGCATCGGCCGCTGAGCCGCGATGTTGGTGACCGGTTCCACTCGAAACCGGTCACCAACACGGGGGACTTCAGGCGAGGTCGAAGCGATCGAGGTTCATGACCTTGTCCCACGCGGCGACGAAGTCACGCACGAGCTTTTCCTCCCCGTCGTCAGCGGCGTACACCTCCGCAATCGCGCGGAGCTGCGAGTTCGCACCGAAGACGAGGTCGACGGCGGTCGCGGTCCACTTGACGGCACCCGTCGCGCGATCGCGGCCCTCGAACACGTTCTCCGTCGCCGATGTCTTCCACTCCGTGCCCATGTCGAGCAGGTTCACGAAGAAGTCGTTCGTCAACGTCTCGGGCCGGTCGGTGAAGACACCGTGCGCGGCTTTCCCGCAGTTGCAGTTGAGCACGCGCATGCCGCCGACGAGCACCGTCATCTCGGGCGCGGTCAACGACAAGAGGTTGGCCCGGTCGAGCAGGCGCTGCTCCGGCGGCAGCTTCTCCTCGGGTTGGAGGTAGTTGCGGAACCCGTCGGCAATCGGTTCGAGCACGGCAAACGCGTCGACGTCGGTCTGCTCCTGCGACGCGTCCGTGCGCCCCGGCGTGAACGGAACTTCGACTTCGAGGCCGGCGTTCTTCGCCGCTTGTGACACGGCCACGCATCCGCCGAGGACGATCAGATCAGCGAGAGAGACCTTCGTCGCACCGAAGTCCTGCTGGATCCTTTCGAGTACCGGCAGCACCTTCGCCAGCTCGGCCGGCTCGTTCGCGCCCCAGTCCTTCTGTGGCGCCAGGCGGATCCGGGCGCCGTTCGCACCACCACGCTTGTCGGTGGCGCGGAAGCTCGCGGCCGACGCCCACGCGGTGGAGACGAGCTGGGATATGGTCAAACCGGATTCGAGGATCTTCTGCTTGAGCGCCGCGACGTCGGCCTCCCCGATCACGTCGCCCTCACGCGCGGGTACGGGGTCCTGCCACAGCTGCGGTTCGGGTACCCACGGGCCGAGGAAGCGCGACACCGGTCCCATGTCGCGGTGCAACAGCTTGTACCACGCCTTCGCGAACGCGTCGGCGAGTTGGTCCGGGTTCTCGTGGAAGCGCTTCGAAATCGGCCCGTAGATTGGATCCAATTTCAGCGCGAGGTCCGTCGTCAGCATCATCGGCGCATGCCGCTTCGACGGGTCGTGCGCATCCGGCACAGTGCCTTGGGCCTCGGGATTCGTCGGAGTCCACTGCTTCGCACCGGCGGGACTCGTCGTCAGCTCGTACTCCCAGTTGTAGAGGTTGTCGAGATAGCCGTTGTCCCACTTCGTCGGTTCGTTGGTCCACGCGCCTTCAAGTCCGCTGGTGATCGCGTCGGCGCCCTTGCCGGTGCCGGTCGGGTTCACCCAGCCGATGCCCTGATGTTCGACCGGACACCCTTCGGGTTCGGGGCCAACCAGGTCGGCATCGCCTGCACCGTGACATTTGCCGACCGTGTGGCCGCCGACGATCAGCGCGACCGTCTCCTCGTCGTTCATCGCCATACGTGCGAACGTTTCGCGAATGTCGACCGCGGCGGCGAGAGGATCAGCGCTGCCGTTCGGCCCCTCGGGATTCACATAGATGAGTCCCATCTGCACGGCGCCGAACGGGTCCGCGAGGTCGCGTTCGCCGCTGTAGCGCTCGTCGCCGAGCCACTCGTCCTCCGGACCCCAGAAGACCTCGTCGGGCTCCCAAACGTCTTCTCGTCCGAACCCGAAGCCGAACGTCGTGAAACCCATCGACTCGTACGCGACGTTGCCGGCGAAGACGATCAGGTCGGCCCAGGAGATCTTCCGGCCGTACTTCTGCTTGACCGGCCAGAGCAAGCGGCGCGCCTTGTCGAGGTTCGCGTTGTCCGGCCAGCTATTCAGCGGCGCGAACCGCTGTTGCCCGCTGCCGCCACCGCCGCGTCCGTCGTGGATGCGATACGTGCCGGCGGCATGCCACGTCATCCGGATGAAGAGCGGCCCGTAGTGGCCGTAATCGGCGGGCCACCACTCCTGCGATGTCGTCATCACGTCGACGATGTCGCGCTTCAGCGCGTCGACGTCGAGGGACTTGAACTCCTTGGCGTAGTCGAAGGTTTCGCCCATCGGGTTCGCCTGCGGCGGGTTGTCGTGCAGCACCGAGAGGTCGAGTTGATTCGGCCACCAATCCTGGTTCGTCCTGGGCCGGTGCGCCTTGGGCTCCGGCGCCGAGATAACTGGGTTCTCGCTTTCGCTGCGGTCAGGCACGTCAATCCTTCTCCTCGTCGATGCTTCGTTCGGATGAATCCCGCGCTTGGTTCACGTTGCCGCCGCGCACTCGGGGCAGCGCCCCCAGTAGACGACTTCGGCTTCGTCGATCTCGTAGCCCGCGTCGTCGGACGCGGTCAGGCAAGGTGTTGCGCCGATCGCACAGTCGACGTCGACCATCCGGCCGCACGCTCGGCAAATGAGGTGATGGTGATTGTCACCGACCCGGTTCTCGTAGAGGGCCGACGACCCGGCGGGCTGGATGCGCCGGAAGACGCCCTTGTCGGTGAGGGCCGCAAGGGCGTCGTACACGGCCTGACGTGAGATGGCTCCGATCTCGGCGCGTACGACGGTATATATGTCGTCCGCGGTGCTGTGCGGTTGCTCGGACACCGCGCGCAGAACCGCCAGACGCTGAGCGGTGACCTGCAACCCGTGCCGGCGGAGCAACGCATCGTTGTCCACGGAGGTGTCCTTGGACATACGCGGATCGTAAGCCAATCCTGGAGCAAGTCAAGATCCGGCTGGGTACCAGTTCCGGATTCGATCGTCAGGCTAGGCGCGGCCGAGCCGTTTCGGCGGTTCGACGACGGGGGCGGGCGCGGAACTCGTGACCGTCGGCGACGAGGCTCCGTTCAATGGTGCGAGGGCCGAGCTCGGCACGCGTCCGTTCGCGTCGAGGTCGGAACCGAGTTCGTTGTAGCCCCGGAGTAGGTCCTGCAATGCCTCGATCTGCCTGGCGTTACCGCTCGCGAGGGCCGCGTTCACGCGCTCGATGATCTCCCTCACCGACAGCGGGTACGCGATCTCGGGGTGCGTGGCATTGAGCACCGCGGCGATGGCGTGCCGAAGCAGCGCCGCGATCCCGCCGCCATTCACATCGAGGCCTTGGGTCAACGTCAAGCTCGCGAACTGTGCGGGCAGGCCGGTGAACAGCGTGGACGCGAGCTGGTTCGGATCGAACACGAGCCGGCCGTCGGAATCGCGCGGCCACGCGATCGCGTCCTTCGTGTCGACGTTCGTCTTCCAGAAGCCGGGAGTGTGCCCCTCCATGCCCGCAGTCCGGTACGTAGCGATGTCGCTGTCGCTCGTCGAGCGGTCTGTCGTCGGGTCACGGCCGATGACGGTCGCCGTGTTGGTCAGCCCGCCTTGCTTCGCGGTGAACCGCGGCGAGCGGAAGACCCACGTCTCACCGAGATCGAGCCATCCGTCATTATTGGTGTCGCCGCTCATGTAGACCGCGAAGAAGTCGTCGGCCGGGTTGTTCGGCGTGCCGTTGTCGTCGAGGACGCCCGTGAACTTGTCGACTGCGAGGCGGATCGTGCCGGTGTTGGTCACGACGTACGTGAAGATCACCTCGCCACCGACGACGACTTGCGGGATCACGACGTTGGCATCTTCGATCGCTGTGTACACCGGCGGCTGGTATGCGTTCAGGAGCTTGACGATCGTGATGCCGATCGGTGCCGGCACGCGGTAACACGCGGGATCCGACGCGGTCGCGGTCGTGCCGCTGGTGCCCGACGCGGAACCGACGTTGCAGTAATCGGTCGTGCCGACCGTGCCCGACGCCGTGTACGTCCACGTCTCACCCGGATCCAACAAGCCGTTGTTGTTCGTGTCCCCACCCGTGAACGTCGCCAAGAAGTCGTCCGGGGTGTTGCCGGGCGTCCCGTTGTCATCGACGACAACCACGTTCGACAACGGCACCGTGCCCGGGTTCGTCACCACATACGTCCACGTCACCGCCGCACTCGGCGTCAACACCGGACCCGACGCCGGCGTATTCGCGTCCTGCCCGTTCACCAACTTCACGATCGCGATGTCCACAGCCTGCGGCACCCGGTAACACGCCGGATCCGTTGACGACACGGTGGTGCCGTTCGTGCCGCTCGCGGTCCCCACGTTGCAGTAATCGGTCGTGCCCACCGTGCCCGACGCCATATACGTCCACGTCTCGTCGATGTCGAGCAGCGCGTTGCCGTTCGCATCCCCACCCACGAACGTCGCCAAGAAGTCATCCGCCGCATTCCC
>JBEVDP010000193.1:0-3316 GCA_040513235.1 Acidimicrobiia bacterium
CAGCCTCCCCCGCCGGTCTCGGTCCCGGTCGGCTTCACGACGTTCCCCGGCGAGATCTGGGCGACCCCGCGCAGCTGGGCCGAAGCGGTCTACCCCGACCTCGCCTACTTCAACGAGGTCGACCGGGGCGGCCACTTCGCCGCCTGGGAGGAGCCGGAACTCTTCGCCAGCGAAGTGCGCGCTGCATTCAGGTCACTGCGCTCGTAGCTCGGGGAGGGCGGCGCGTGTTGCGCGCGCTGCCCTCCTCGCGTCTCTTCGTGAGGTGAAACCATGAGCGTGAAGCGGCTCCTCACGCACCTCCACCTTCCGGTCGAAAACCTGCCAGTACTTTCCGGCGCGACCGAGTGGTTGAACACGACACCGCTCTTGCCTCCCGCCCTGCACGGCAAGGTCGTCCTCGTCGACTTCTGGACGTACACGTGCATCAACTGGATCCGGACGCTGCCGTACATCCGCGCGTGGACAGAAACCTACGGTGCACACGGTCTCGTCGTGATTGGTGTTCACACTCCCGAGTTCGGCGTCGAGCACGACGTCGACAACGTGCGCCGGGCCGCGCGCGAGATGCGCATCGAATACCCGATCGCAATCGACAACGACTACGCGATCTGGGATGCGTTCGCGAATCGATATTGGCCCGCGCTCTACATCGCCGATGCCGAGGGCCGAATCCGGCACCACCACTTCGGCGAAGGCGGCGAGGAGCGGTCCGAACACGTCATTCGGCGGTTGCTCGCCGACGCGGACGACGATGAACTTCCCGTCGAGCCCGCGCGTGCCGAGGCACAGGGCTTCGAACTTCGCGCGGACTGGGACAACTTGCGGTCTCCCGAGACGTACCTCGGCCTGGCTCGGACTCAAGCCTTCGCGTCTCCCGAAGGCACCGCGTTCGACGAGCCGCACGACTTCACGATTCCATCGCGCTTGTCCACCAATGAATGGGCGCTTGCGGGCAATTGGACCCTCGGGCGCGAGGAAGCGGTGAGCAACGCGGCGAACGGCCACATCGCGTGCCGCTTCCACGCGCGCGACCTGCACCTCATCCTCGCGCCACCCAATCATCAGGCCGCGGCGCGGTTCCGAGTCCTGCTCGACGGACGAGCACCCGGCGATGCGCACGGCCTCGACGTCGATCCGGAGGGCTACGGCGCTGTCAACGAGCCGCGGCTCTATCAACTCATTCGACAAGTCGGCCCCATCACCGACCGGCACTTCGAGATCGAGTTCCTCGAGCCCGGGGTCGCGGCCCTGTGCTTCACCTTCGGGTAGCAACGAACGCGCCAGGGCTCCGAGATACCGAGGATTGCTACCGCGAAGCGATCGATCGGCTGGCTCGTACTTCGATCCGGCCCGAGCTCGCGCGCTCGCACTTGCTGTACGGCGAATGGCTGCGTCGGCAGAACCGGCGGGTCGACGCCCGCGAGCACCTCCGCTCCGCGCACGAGATATTCACCACCATGGGGATCCATGGCTTCGCCGAGCGGACGCGGCACGAGCTGTTGGCCACGGGCGAGACGGTTCGCAAGCGCGCGGTCAAGACCTTCGATGAGTTCACTCCCCAGGAGGCACACATCGCGCGGCTCGCGGCCGAGGGTCGCACGAACCCGGAGATCGGCGCGCAACTCTTCATCAGTCCGCGCACGGTCGAATGGCATTTGCGCAAGGTCTTCACCAAGCTGGGAGTCACCTCACGGCGGCAGCTTCGCGAGACGTTGTCTTCACCGTCGCTGACGCCGTCGCCCTAGCAAGCCCCGTCGGCGTCGTCGTCGCGAGCGCTGATTACCTCGCGTTCGAGCTTTGGTGACCTCGCGTCGTGCTGCGAACCTCGTCGAGGGCAGTCTTCGCTTGGTCGTAGCTCTCGAACTCGGCCATCAGCACGTCGCCATCCACGGCGATGATGCCGTGGATCGCCCAGATGTCGTAGCCGAGGTACAGAACGTTCCCATGGATCGACGCGTTCTCCTCGACGAGCTCTTGGAGGAACTGGACCCGACGATCTGCGTTCATCTCACCTCCCGGTCGCCGCGTCCTGGATCAGCCCTGTTTCGAGCCGCGTCGCCCCGAGTTCGGCATCGTCGCCGGGCACGAGCCTACGCTCGAATCCCGTCTTTGTGGGCGACAGCTGAACTGGCGTCAATATCAATCCTCGAGCGTTTGATTTTGACGCCGGTTCGTTGATGGGTCAGTCGTAGATGGCTTCGATGCCGGCGGTGCCGGCTTCGAGGGCGACGAGGCATGCGACTTCGCTCGCGTCGGGGCCTTCGATCACGACTTGCCACAGCGCGCGCCGGCGGCGATGCGCGGGATCCCACCAGCGGACGTCGTGGGCCCAGGGCCCGGCCCATGCGCGCACGGGTCCGCCGCCACCCGCGAGCAGGCTGCACTCGAGCCGGGCGGGAGCGGCCGACGCTTCGCCGCGGCCCGACACGTGGAGCGGGCGGCCTCGGTCGTCGAGGAGCACCGCGGGCATGGGCGGTGTGAACACGCGCGCGGGATACGGCGGCGGCACCGCGCCCGGCCACGCCGGCCGTTCGGCGCCGACCTCCAACGGCCGGTCGGGCTCACTCGGTTCACCCCACGGCACCCACCGCACTTGTTCGGTGGGCGTACGGCCACCCTGCACGACTGCGGTGGCGACCGTTTCGTAGCCGAGCATCCCTTGCACGCGTGCGAGCGCCCGGTCGGCGCGGTCGCGCGCGGCCTGGTCGCCGCCCCAAAACCCGAGCTGGCGGCCGTGCGCGGGCGCGACCTCGTCGGGAACCAACCGCAACAACGTGAGCGCACCGGTGGTGGAGTCGAGCTCCACAAGATCCTGCTCGGCGCGCACGTCGCCTTCGACTGTGCGGGGCGCGTGCGCGGCGAGCCAACCGTCGAGCTGCCAGCGCACCCGTTCGGCGAGCGCGCCCGCGGTGAGCGTGTTGTCGAGGCGCCAGCACCGGGTCAGGCGCTCACCGTGCTCGGTCTCGGCCTCGATCAACACGCGCGTGCACGCGAGCCCGCGTTCGGTCAGCCGTTCGAGCAATCGGTCGGCGAGCCCCTTGGCCGCGAACGCGGCGACGTCGACGCGCGTTGCCGGCGGATCGAGCTCCACCATCTCGACGAGATCGGGCGGCGGCGACACCAGCACCGGCGGACCCGTGTCGAGCCCTTGCGCGAGTCGGTGGAACTCCCGCCCATCGGTGCCGAACCGAGCGAGCACTGCGTCCGACGGCAACGCCGCAACCGAGCCCAGCGTGTGCAAGCCCAAGCGGACGAGCAGCGACGCCAACTCGTCGTCGTCGAACACCGACACCGGCCACGGCGCGAGGAACGCCGC
>JBEVDP010000194.1:0-3468 GCA_040513235.1 Acidimicrobiia bacterium
TGGAAGGCGCCACCGCCTTCGCCGAAAAGCGTGCCCCCGTCTGGAAGAGCCAGTAGCCATCCGCGCCATCAGATGTCGCGGATGACGACCGAATTCGGCCGTCCGGCGCGACATCAGATGTCGCGTATCAGTGTGTCGGTTCGATCGTGGGAGTGAATGCTCCTAGAATCGGCGGTCATGGAGCGGTGGCGCGTCGAAGACCTGGCCCGCCGGGCCGATACGTCGGTCGACACGATCCGCTTCTACCAAAAGCGGCGGCTGCTGCCGCCCCCCACCCGTGAAGGCCGGATCGGCTGGTACGGGCCCGAGCACGTCGAACGGCTGAACCGCATACGGGAGCTACGCGCCCAGGGCCTCACGCTCGCGCTGATCGGCCGGTTGCTCCATGGCGAGATCGACGCCACCGACGTGCCCCTCGCGGCCGCCGTCGCCGCGGCCGACGCCGAGACACCCGAGGAGTTCCTGACGCTCGAACAACTTGCGGAGCGGTCGGGCGTTCCGTTGCCGTTGCTCGAAGCTGTCGCACGCGAAGGACTCCTCATGCCGCGCGTGCACGATGGCGAGGAGCACTACACCGACACCGATGTCGCGATCGTGCGCCAAGGTCTTTCATTGCTGGAACGCGGACTGCCACTGCCCGAATTGCTCGCGCTGGCGCGCGAGCACACGAGCGCAACGCGCGACATGGCCGAAGCTGCGGTCGCTCTCTTCGACGAACACGTGCGCCAACCGCTGCGGAGTGCCGATCTCCCTGATGACGAGAAGGCTGCCCGCCTCGTGGCCGCGTTCCGGTTGCTGTTGCCGACGGTGACGACACTCGTTGCCCACCACTTCCGGCGGGTCCTGCTCGCGGTTGCGCAGGAGCACCTCGAGAAGGTCGGCGGCGACCACGAGATCGCCGCGATCACCGCGGAGGCCGGACGCCGGCTCGAAGGGTGGCCGGCATGACCTCGCTGCTGCCCCACGCCGAAGACAAGGCCCGTGTCGTCGAGCAGATGTTCGACCGCGTCGCGGGCCGCTACGACCTCTTGAACCGCATGCTGACGTTCGGCATGGATATCGGCTGGCGGCGCGCCGCGGTGCGGTCATTGCGTACCGACTCGGGCGCGCGCGTCCTCGACGTCGCGTGCGGCACGGGCGACCTCTGCCGCGACCTCGAGAGCGCCGGAGCCGTTGCCATCGGCATCGACTTCTCGGCGGGCATGCTCGCCTCGGCCCACACAACGGCCCCACTCGTGCGCGGCGACGCGCTGCGACTCCCGTTCCCGGACGCGTCGTTCGCCGGACTCACGTGCGGGTTCGCACTCCGCAACTTCACCGCGCTCGGTACCTTCTTCGACGAGTGCGCGCGGGTTCTGCGGCCGGGCGCGCGTTTCGCGTTCCTCGACGTCGCGGAACCGCCGAACCCGATCGCGCGCGCGGTACACGGCGTGTGGTTCCGGCGCGTCGTGCCGATCGTTGGCGGCATCGTCTCCGATCGTCGCGCCTACGCATATCTCCCCGCGTCGACCGCGTACCTTCCGCAAACAGCCCAACTCGTTCTCGACATTGCGCACCACGGCTTCGAACAGATCGAGCACCGCGTCCTCGGTGCGGGTGCGGCGCAGCTCGTCACCGGGGCGCGCGCATGACGCTTTCGCACGCGACCGCTCGGCGGCTCGTCGCCCGCACCGAGCTGATCGACGATCCGGGGGATCTGCTCCGCCATCTCGGTTCCGGCGGCGCCGCGTACCTCGACGGCGAAACTGGCTTCGTGACGGCCGGGATCGCCGCGTACGTCGAGCCGGCGGGCGCGCGGGCGGCACTGGCCGCGATCGGCCACGATCGCGACGACGACGCACCGGCCGGCAGCGGGCCGCGCGCGGTGGGCGCGCTGGCGTTCGATGGCGGCGGCCTCCTCGTGATCCCCGCGCGCATTGTTGCACGCGACCCGAGTGGCCAGACGTGGCGCACCACCATCGCCGACGTCGCGCTGGGCACTCCGGTACCGCCCGCACCGACACCAACGCGGTTCTCGGTGACCGCGGCAACGGATCGCAACGCGTGGACGGCGATGGTGGACCGCGCCCTCGCCGCGATCGCCGCCGGCGACTTGGAGAAGGTCGTGCTCGCCCGCGCCGTCGACGTCGTCGCCGATGGTGCGTTCTCGGTCCCAGTAGTGCTCGACGTGCTCCGCCACACCCAACCCGGTTGCACTGTTTACGCCGACGGCGACTTCGTGGGCGCGAGCCCCGAGCTGCTCGTGCAACGCCGAGGCCGGACCGTCGCGTCGCGGCCCATGGCCGGCACTGGTGACGATCCCACGCGCCTTCTCGCCTCGGCCAAAGACGGCAGGGAGCACCAGATCGTCGTCGACGCCGTCGCGGCCATCCTCGCCGAACACTGCACAAGCGTGCGCGCCGAAGGCCCAACCGCGATGCGCTTCGCCGACGTGACGCACCTCGCGACAACTATCAGCGGCCAGCTCGCCGACATCGAGGTCTCCGCGCTCGACCTTGCGCAGCAGCTCCACCCCACGCCCGCGGTCGGCGGGTGGCCGCGCGCCGAAGCGCTCACGCTCCTGCACACGCTCGAAGACCAGGCGCGTGACCGCTATGCGGGCCCGCTCGGTTGGGTCGACGCGGCCGGCGACGGCGCGTTCGTCGTCGCGCTGCGCTGCGCCCGCATCGATGGCGCGACCGCGCGCCTCTACGCCGGTGCGGGAATCGTCGCGGGTTCGGAAGCCGCCGCCGAGTGGGCCGAGACGCAAGCCAAGTTGGAGCCGATGCTCCGCGCGCTCGTCCGTCCCTAGCGGCCGAGTGCGGCCGCGACGGCGGCCCACAGTTCTCGATGGCGGGCAACACTCGCGTTGCGGTCGACGGGAACAACCAGCACGCGCGACTCGCCGGACGCGAGCGCGTCCTTGAGAGTGCTCGTGTCGTCGACGCGCTCGGCGGTCACGCCGTGGGCGCGGGCGACGGCGACGAGGTCGAGCCCGTGGGGCGTGCCGAACAGCGTCTCGAATTCCGGGAGATCGCGCTGCGCGAGGAACGAGAAGATACCGCCGCCGTCGTTGTCGATCACGACGAAGGTGGCGGGCGCCGTCGTGCTGTTCAGGAGTCCGTTCACGTCGTGCAGGAAGCACAGATCGCCACACAACCCGACGACCGGTCCTGGATACGCCGTCGCGATACCGAACACCGTGGACGTGAACCCGTCGATCCCGTTCGCACCGCGGTTCGAGAACATCGAAAGGCCGTCACGCGGCGCCATGCACCACTCGAGTGCGCGCACGGGCAAGCTCGACGCGACGACGAGCGCGGCGCCTTCGGGGAGCGCCGTGGCGACGTCGCGCACAATCCTGCCTTCGAACTGCGGACCCGACGCGTCGAGCACGCGGTCGATGGCGTCGCGCGCGGTCCGCTCGGCGTCCAGCCACGCGCGCGGGGGTTCGCCCGACCCGAGCGTCGTGGCGAGGGCGTCGAGGAG
>JBEVDP010000195.1:0-2683 GCA_040513235.1 Acidimicrobiia bacterium
CCACGTGCATCGACGTGATCGAGGAGCTGTCGTACGCCGACGGCTCGACCGGCTGGGTTGCCCTGGCGACCATCTTCGGCACGAAGGGCGCCGGCATCTACTGCGGCCCGAAGGCGGTCGACGCGATCTTCAATGGCGATAGCAGCTTCGTCGCCGCGTCGAGCATCGCGCCGAACGGCAAGGCCGAGCGGGTCGACGGTGGGTACCGCATCAGCGGCGGCTTCCAGTTCGGCAGCGGTTCCCAGATCGCGTCGTGGTTCATGGGCGGGTTCGTGTTGCACGAGAATGGCGCGCCGGCGCGCACCGAGTCCGGCGGCCCCAAGGTTCTCATGGCGTTCGCGCCGCGCGACAAGGTGGTGCTCGACTACGGCAGCTGGGACGTGATGGGCCTCAAGGCCACAGCCAGCTATGACTTCTTCTTCGTCGACCAGTTCGTTGAGGAAGACTTCTTGATGGACTGGTCGCACCGCCGCCACGGTGGCCCGTCGCTCGACATCAGCGTCTCAATGGGCCACGTGACGTTCTCATTGGGCGTCGCCATGCGAATTCTCGACGAGCTGAAGGCGCTCGCGCAGCGCAAGCAGCGCCAGGGCCGCCTGACCCTCATCGACCAGCCCACGTTCCAGCGCGACTTCGGGATGATGCGCGCGCTCCTCGACGCGGCGCGTTCCCACATACGGGTCGTGTACGAGGACTGGCGCCAGGATGCCGAAGCCAACGGCACCGCCACGCTCGCGACTCGGGCGCAGGCTCGCCTCGCCGCCTGTTGGGCTACCAAGGTCTCCACCGACGTGGCGCGGTTCGCCTACAACGCCGCGGGGTCCGACGGTCTCCGCGACAGCCCGGACAACCGCTTGCAGCGCTGCTTCCGCGACATCGAGGCGGGTGCGGTGCATCGCCACGTCGACGAGAACGTCCTCATCGAGTGCACGCAGGTGCTGCTCGGGGTCAACTCACCGACGCTCGTCCTGATCTGACCCGTCGCTCGCTACAACATCCGAGGGGGATCACGCCCATGATCGTCGATTCAATTCCCGTGATCGATGTCGACAGCCACGTGAGCGAGCCGCCCGAGCTGTGGCTCGATCGGCTGCCGCGCAAGTGGCACGACATCGCGCCGCGCATCGTGAACACCGACACGAAGGCCGGCGACCTCTGGGTGGTCGGCGATCACACGCTCTCGCCGGCGTGGGGCTTCGCGCCCGCCGGCCACACGGAGCCGTGGCCCTCCTTTCCGCGGGTCCAATCCGAGGTCGACCCTGCGGCATACGACCCGAACGTCCGCGCCAAGCGACTCGACGAGTTCGGCATCCGAGCGCAGCTGCTCTATCCGAACTTGTTGGGATTGTGGATCCGAACCTTCCTCCAGGTCGGAGATCGCGACTTCCAGCTGGCGTGCTTCCGGGCCTACAACGACTTCATCTCCGACTTCGCGGCGGCCGAGCCGGGCCGCTTCGTTCCGATCGCGTCCGTGCCCTTCTTCGACATCGACGCGTCGATCGCCGAGGTCGAGCGGTGCGCAGCCAACGGGCACAAGGGCATCCTGCTGGCCAACCAACCCGAGAAGGCCGGGCTGCCCCCGCTCAATGACGAGTATTGGCGTCCGCTCCTGAGCCTCGCCGAGGACGCAGGGTTGTCGGTGAACTTCCATGTCGGCTTCGGTCAGGTCGGCAAAGAGGCGCACGAGTCGACCGACGCGGAGTTGAAGGTGAACACCTTCATCTCCGGTGGCATCGCCGACGTGTTGCCCGCGGCCATCGGGCGCACGGTCATCGCCATCTTCCTCAGCAACGCCGGAGCCATCGCCGACGTGATCTTGTCGGGCGTGTGCGAGCAGTACCCCAAGTTGAACATCGTCTCGGTCGAGAGCGGCTTTGGTTACGTGCCGTGGTTGCTCGAGGCGTTGGACTGGCAGTGGGTGAACTACGGCGCCCAGGACGCGAACCCCGAGCGGTTGCTCCCGAGTGAGTACTTCCGCCGGCAGATCTACGCCACGTTCTGGTTCGAGGGCGAGGTGATGCGGCGGTTGATCGACCTCTACCCCGACAACCTGATGTTCGAGACGGACTACCCACACCCGACGTGCATCGCGCCCGGGCCGACGTCGCACACCGTGACTGCCGCCGAGCTGATCGAAGAGAACCTCGCCGGCATTCCCGAGGACATCGTCCGCAAGGTCCTCTCCGGAACGGCAGCCCGGCTCTACGACCTCTCGACCGGCTGACGTCCGGCAGCGGTCCTCGGGCATGGGAGCGAAGCGATGAAGCTGCAGGACCGCGTCACGTTGGTCATCGGAGGCGCGTCGGGGATCGGCCGAGCTTCGGCCGAGGTGTGCGCCGCAGAAGGCGCTCGCGTCATGGTCGCCGACATCAACGAGGAGGGCGCGAAGGAGGTCGCGGCCGGGATCCGCGCGCAGGGCGGCTCCGCCGCGGTCGTCATGTGTGACATCACGAGCGAGGACGCCGTCCGGGGCTCCGTCGATGCCACTGCCGCAGAGTTCGGGCGACTCGATGGCTTGATCACGAGTCCCGGAGTCGGCGGCGCGCCGGGCCCGGGAGATCGATGGGACCGTTCGCTGGAGATGCTCCTGAAGGGCCCGTTCTACGCCTGCAAGTACGCGCTGCAGCAGATGGAGCGCGACGGCAGCGGCGCAATCGTCAACATCTCGTCGCTTGCGGGAGTG
>JBEVDP010000196.1:0-2523 GCA_040513235.1 Acidimicrobiia bacterium
GTTCCTCGCCGACCACCTCGACCCGCACGCACTCGGAGCGCTGATCGCAGCGTACGAGCACAAGGTCGCGACGCTCGGCGCGCTGTGGGGGATCGACGCCTTCGACCAGTGGGGCGTCGAGCTCGGCAAGGAGCTCGCGGGCACGATCGCCGAGGAGCTGGCGACCGATGCGCCGCTCTCGCATGACAGCTCGACGAACGCGCTGATCCGCCGTTATCGCTCGGGCGCGACGTCGTCCTCGGCCTGAGAGTCCTCGCGCCGGAACCAGCGCCGTTTCGGCGCCCGCCGTTGCTCGTATGCCGTCAACTCCGACTCGACGACCTCGTGCCGCTCGCCGAGCTCGGCGATGAACGCGGACATCACGGCCGCGACCGGGAGTGCGAGCAACGCGCCGACCGGCCCGAGGATCGCGGCGCCCGCGATCACCGTGCCGAACGCGACCGCGGGATGCAGCGAGAGGGTCTGCGCGGTGACACGTGGCGCGAACACATAGTTCTCGACCTGCTGGTACACGACCACGAACGCAAGCACGATGATCCCGTCGACGGGATCGTTCAACACCGCGACGAGCACCGCGAGCGCGCCCGCGAGATACGTGCCGATGACCGGGATGAACTGCGAGATGATGCCGACCCACAGCGCGAGCGCGAGTGCGTACGGAACGTCGAGGATCGTGAGCGCGATCCAGTGGAAGCCGGTCGACAGTCCCGCCAGGATGAAACGGGAATAGAGGTAGCTGCCCGTCTTGTCGATGGCGAGCTCCCACGCGCGAAGCACGACTTGCTGGCGATCGGGCGGGAGTACCGAACAGATCTGGCGGCGTAAACGCGGGCCGTCGGCGACGAGATAGAACGTGAACAATGCGATCGTGAGCGTCTGGAACACGACCGCGAGCGCGGTAACGCCGGCTTCGAGCGCGCTCCCCGCGAGGTCTTCGACGAACTGGCGGGCCGGCCCTTCGGGATCGTTGAACTCGTCGGCGAGGTCGTCGAAGTCGACGTTCGCGTCGAACGTGTCGTTGATCCAGTCCTCGATGTTCTGGACGTACTCGGGCGCTTCGTCGACGAAGTTGCGCACCTGGCTCACGACGAGCGATCCGATCGCGAACACGAACACTGCGAAGACGGCGAGGATGCTGAGGAACACCGCGCCGGTTGCGACGCCCCGCCGCCAACCCCGGCGCGCGAGTGAGTTGACCGCCGGTTCGATCGCGAACGAGAGGAACAGCGACACGGTGAGAACGATCAGCAGGCTGCGCAGCGCTTGCAGGACGCCCTCGATGAGCTCGACTGCGATGAAGCCGAGCCAGAACAGCGCGATCCCCTTCGGCACCCAACCCGGCATCCGGTCGCGTTCGGGTGCATTGGGGGGCGCGGCAGCAGAGTCCATCGGCAAAGTCAGCGTAAAGCCGGGAGTTTCCCGAACTGTGGATGGAAGACATTCCTACGCGGCTACGACCGCGGATCTGCGCCTGGCTACGATCACCGCATGGGTCAGCCGATCACCGTGTCCGTGCGCGCCGGGGCTCGTCCCGAAGTGCGTTTCTTCGACACCAACCGCTCGCTCACGGGCATGGCGATCGAGACGTACCGCGCGGCCGAACCCCCGGATGGGCAGCGTCCGCCCGACGTGCTGGCCCGGCGCCTGTTCGACCTCGGTGCCACGCTCGTCACCGTCTACTCCAACGTGGTCACGGTCGAGGCGCCGTCCGAGACGTGGGCCGAGATCGAGGCCAAGGCAACCCACACGGTCGAGCATCTTTTCGAGTACTACGGCGACGACGCGGGCTGGTCCTTCGAGGCCCGGGGCCTGCCGTACAAGCCCTCGCCCGTCCAGTAGCCGGAACTCGCTGCCCTTGTCATAGCGAACGTATGTTCGCTATGTTCGGGTGGTGGTCGCTCTCCACCTCCCCGCTCGTGATGACGCTGCTCGGGCTCGGTTGCAAGAGGTCGCGGGCCGGGTCCGGCCCACGGTCGCAGCCGGCGACCGGCTGTTGAGTGTCTCGGGTCCGCTTGCCGCCTTGTTGCCGGGCGGCGGATTGCAGCGCGGTTCGACGGTGGCGATCGACGGATGTCCGGGCGCGGGCGCGACGACGCTCGCGTGCACGCTCGCCGCGGCTGCAACGGCGACGGGGGAGTGGGCCGCGATCGTCGACCCCAGCGGCACCTTTGGCGCGCGGGCGGCGGCTGCCGCCGGGGTCGAGCTCGAGCGGTGCGCGGTCGTGCGCTACGTCCCGCCCGACCGGTGGGCCACGGTGGTTGCCGCGTTGCTCGATGGTGTCGCGCTGGTCGCGGCGACGATCCCGTTGCATTTGCGCGCAGGCGACGCGCGCCGGTTGGTGGCGCGCGCGCGTGAGCGGGCGTCGGTGCTCGTCGCGCTCGGCCCGTGGCCGGTAGAAGCCGCACTCCGCGTACATGCAGAAGGGAGCACGTGGTCGGGCACGGGCCTGCTCGCGACCCGCGATATGCAGGTGAGCGTCGAAACGCGCGGGCGCCGGAACGAGGCGCGCGCGGTCGCGGGATG
>JBEVDP010000197.1:0-5403 GCA_040513235.1 Acidimicrobiia bacterium
AGCGGGACGCCCCGCCGCCATCGCTGGGCGGCGCGCGCCAGAATCTTCGCATGGCGCTCTCAGATCGACTCGACGCGCACGCAGAGGCGCTGCGCCAAGCCGCGGCGACGGGCAAGCCGACGCCGCCGCTCTCCGACGACGACCCGGGCCTTTCGGTCGAGGACGCGTACGCGATCCAGCTCGCGAACGTGCAGCAAGCGGTGTCGGATGGCCGGACCGTCATCGGCCACAAGGTCGGGCTGACATCGAAGGCGATGCAGGAGATGCTCGGCGTCGGAGAGCCCGACTTCGGCGTGCTGACCGACGACATGCTGATCGCCGACGGGCAAACGGTCGACACCGATTCCCTCCTCCAGCCGCGCGTCGAGGCCGAGATCGCGCTCGTGCTCGGCCGCGACCTGCGCGGGCCGGGCGTCTCCACCGAAGATGCCCTCGCCGCAGTGGAGTATGCAGTGCCCGCCCTCGAGATCATCGACAGCCGCATCGCCGACTGGCGGATCCGCCTGCCGGACACGATCGCCGACAATGGGTCGTCCGCCCGGTTCGTGCTGGGTGCCCGGCAGACTCCGGTCGCGGGCGTCGACCTGCGTCTGGTCGGCATGGTGTTCTCGCGAAACGGCGAGATGGTCGACTCGGGAGTCGGCGCGGCCGCGCTCGGTCATCCGGCGCGCTGCGTGGCTTGGCTGGCGAACAAGCTCGCCGAATTCGACACCGGGCTCGATGCCGGCCACGTGATCATGCCGGGCGCATTGCATCGCGCGGTCGATGCCACGCCGGGCGACATGTTCGAGGCCGAATTCGCGCAACTCGGTTCCGTGCGGGTGACGTTCGGAGGCAGCACAACGCGATGACGACCGTCGAGCGGCCGTCGAAGGCGCGATCCGATCGGTCGGAGGGACGCGCCGACTGGTCGACGTGGCCGACCTACGAGGCGTCTGCGCTCGGCCTTCCGGGGAGCTGGTGGTACCCGGTGATGTGGTCGTCGCTGCTCGAGGAGGGCAAGCCCGTCGGCGTCGAACTCGCCGGCCGCAAGATCGTGTTCGTGCGTGACAAGGGCGTTGTGCATGCGCTGCGCGATCGATGCCCGCACCGAGGTGTTCCCCTGTCGCTCGGCACCCAGCAGTTCCCCGGAACGATCTCCTGCGCGTACCACGGATGGACGTTCGACCTCGACGACGGCACGTTGCGCGCGGTCATCACCGACGGTCCCGACTCGCCGATGTGCGGAAAGGCCGCGGTCGAGACGTTCCCGACTGCGGAGCGGCTCGGGATGGCGTGGATATTCGTCGGCGACAGTCCGGGCCGCGTCCCGTCGGTCGACGTTGCGATCCCACGCGAATTGCGCGAGCACAAGTTCTCCTACGGAGGGCGCATCGACATCCGTCGCGGTGGATGGCGCTACGCGGCAGAGAACGGCTTCGACGAAGGCCACGCGAAGTACCTGCACCGCACGTCGCTCTGGCGCATGTTCAAGGTCATGCCGACATGGTCGAGGACGCGTGTGATCCCGACCGACGACGGTTGGATCACGCGTGTCCAGGACGAGGTGCACTGGTCGGCGGAGTTTCCGGGTTTTGGCCGCTGGACGAACGAGCGGTGGTGGCGTCGGGGCACGAAGATGCTCGGGTCGTCGCCGTCGAAGGCGCCGAAGGCGGACCCGACGATCAAGTCGCTCGACGTCGCGGGCAACCAACACATTCGGTTGCCCGGACTGCTCCGGATCGTGCACACGAAGTTCATCCACTACGAGTGGTACGTGCCGATCGACGAGGACCGCTACCGGTACGTGCAGTTGTTCGTGCAGTTCAAGACGGGGCTGGGCGCAGCACTGTTCCGGCTCAAGTACCTCGGCGCGGTGCGTTGGTTGTTCCACGGCCAGTTCACCGGCCAAGACCGTTGGATGGTCGACGTGATGGATTGCCCGCCCGAGCGGCTGTATCGGCCCGACGTCTCGATCACGCGATGGCGCACGCTCTGTGAGCATGCGCCGCCGCACGGCATGGCAATCGTCGACGAAGCGGAGGACGCGTGACGACGGACACGATCGAGGTCGAGCGTGCATTCATCAAGACGCGACTCGGACGCATCCACTACGTGACTGCGGGATCGGGATCACCTGTGATCCTGTTGCACCAGACGCCGCGCTCGTGGGACGAGTATCGCGATGTCATCCCCCTGCTTGCCGTCTCACACCGCGTGTACGCGATGGACACGCTCGGCTTCGGCGACTCCGAGAAGATCCCGGACCCGATGGATATCAGCCGGTGCGCCGACGCGGTCATCGCGTTCGCCGACGCGTTGGGCCTCGACCGGTTCCATCTCGTGGGGCATCACACCGGGGGGATCATCGCGGTCGACGTCGCCGGACGCTATCCGGATCGCATCGACAAGCTCGTCTTGTCGGGCACCACGTGCCCCGACGGCGAAGGGCGCGAGCGCGACTGGCCGAGCATCGACGCCGTGGAAGCAACCGCCGACGGCTCCCATCTCGCCGAGCTGTATCGCAAGCGGCAGCACTACTACCCGCCCGATCGGCCCGACCTGTTGGAACGGCTGGTGTTGGATTGTCTGAAGGTCGGCGTGGACCGCTGCGAGGAAGGGCACGACGCCGTCAACAGCTTCAAGATCGAGGATCCGCTCGCGAACGTCACGGCCCCGACGCTGTTGCTGTGCGGCACCGACGACTGGGCGGCGTACCCCGAGCAAGACATGCTGGCGGCCTACCTTCCCGGTTGCGAACGCGTCGAGATCGTCGGCGGCGGCATCCCGATGCCGGATCACATGCCCGAGGAGTTCTCCGAAGCGGTACTCGCGTTCATCGACCGGTAGCTACAACCGACGCCCACGCGCTTCCACTCGTCACGACATCCCCGTCGGGCCCGCGCGCTTCGAGCGTGATGCGTACGAGGTCGCCGTCGAGCGCGACGACCGTTCCTCGACACGTGACGGTCTGGTCCGGGTGCGCCGGAAGCAGGTTCCGCCATTCGAACGACCGGATCTCACCGCGGTCGCC
This sequence comes from Acidimicrobiia bacterium, assembly GCA_040513235.1. Classification (GTDB taxonomy): domain Bacteria; phylum Actinomycetota; class Acidimicrobiia; order IMCC26256; family PALSA-610; genus JANNHK01. The sequence continues at coordinate 3,014 of JBEVDP010000197.1, forward strand.
AAGCCATGAACGCACGACGCCGAGGAGTTGTTCGCCGCGCAAGGTCGACTGCACCACGACGTCGGCATGGCCTTCGGACCGCGCGTACGCCTCGTCGTAGTGGATGCGGTGCGAGTTCCAGGTGACCGCACTGAAGCGGAACAGCTGAACGCGCGATGGCGTGTACGCGATCGGCGGGAGCTCCGAACCGACCGAGATGTTCATCGGCCCAGCACGAGGATCGTGTCGTCGACGGTGGCGAGCAGCGTCTCGGCCTCGTCGAGAAACCGAGTGTGGTTGACGACCACGAGAAAGTCGCCGCCGCGTCCCTGCTTGCGGTCGACGGTGCATAATTCGCGCCGCGCGACGACTCGCATCCCCTCGATGGCGCGCTGATGGAACTCGATCCGCTGGCCGCCGTGCATCACGTTGACGTCTTCGTCGGTAACGCCGGGCGCGTCACGCGCGGCCAGACCGTCGGCACGCAGTTCGCGCTCGTGCGGGCCCGCCGTCCAATGCAAGATGCCCGGCAGGAACATCACCGGCGCCGCGGCGCGCTCGTCGAGCGGCACGTGCTCGGTCGTCGCGACGTAGTCGTCGTCAGCGGCAGCCAGCGCGTAGCGGAGGAAGTCGCGGCGGTTGAGCACTCCGAGCTCCTCCGTCGACGACGAGCCGACCGCGGTCAGCAACCGCTGCTCGACCCCGTCGATGCTCACGGCTGCACGACCACGCGACCGCCCGCTTCGCCGCTCGTGAGCCGGTCCCACGCCGACTCGAGGTCATCGAGCGCGAACCGTTCCCGCGCGAGGTCGACGCTCACGCGAGCACTCCCGCGTCACGCAACTTGGCGATGTCGGCGATCGAGTAGCCCGCGAGCGACTCGAGCACCTCGTCGGTGTCGGCGCCGAGCAGCGGGGCTGCGGTCCAGACGCTTCCCGGCGTCGCTGACAGCTTGATCGGGACACCCTCGTGGAGGAAGTCACCCGCAACCGGGTGCTCGACGACTGGATAGAAGCCGCACGCGCGCAGTTGCGGGTCGTGCTCGACGAGGTCGCGGCCATCCTGCACGACACCGGCGGCGATGCGTTGCGCCTGCAGCGCTTCCGCGGCCGCCTCGGCGGGGCGCGCGCGAGTCCAGGCTTCGTCGAGATCGGCTTCCGCGGCAACCCATCGATCGGGACCGAGGCACCGATACACACGGTCGTGCAGCCGCGGCGCCGGTGGTTCGAGCAACGCCGGACCGATCTGGGCGGCCATCGCTTCGAGCTGGGACAGGTCGACCCACGCCCCTCCCCCGGCCAGGAGCGCGGCAATGGTTGCGAGCGCGGCGTGATGGCCGGCGACGATGTCGGCCAAGCCGTGCACGACCGGTGAGAGGCGATCACCGTCGTCGCACAAGCTCGTGAAGCCGCACAACGCGCTGATCGCGTCGGCATAGGACACGTACGAGCGCCACGGCCCGGTCGCGCCGAGACCCGACATGCTCGTCACGACGAGCCTCGGATTGCGTTCGTGCAACACCGGCGCGCCGATGCCCATGCGGTCGAGAAGTCCCGCGCTGAAGTTCTCGATGACGACGTCGGCTCGTTCGACGAGATCGAGGAGCACGTCGACCCCGGCCGGGTCGCGGAGATTCAGCTGCACACTCTGCTTGTTGCGGTTGACGTTGTTGAAGTAGCCGCTGGTATTCGGGTCGAACTCGCCTCGCGAGAGATGTGTGAAGCGCGAGAACCGGGTCGGGTCGGGTCGGTGCTCAGATTCGATCTTGATGACGCGAGCGCCGTGGTCGGCGAGGATGCGTGTCGCGTACGGCCCGGCGAGCACCCATGTGAGGTCGAGCACGACGATGCCGTCGAGCGCGCCTCGGGAAACCGTCCGCGCCGGTGGATCGTACGAACCGAGCCAGTTGGCGGCCGCCGCGGCGGCGGGCGCGACCCGGCGCGCGCCCGACCGCCGGAGCGGGGGCGCGACATCCGTGGCGACGCGACCGTCGTACTCGACATCGACGAGCGCGCCGCGCGCCTCGAGCTGGGGACTCTTCGTGACCTCGTCGGCTGTGAGGACAGACGCCCATGGGAGCCGGCGGCGCTGCCCCTCGTGGAACAGCTCGTCGCGCGTCCGCTGGGCGGTGAACCGCTCGATGACATCGAACACGTGGGCGCGGTTCTCGGGCAGTGAGGCCGGGTCGCGCATCGCGTCGGTGCCGAGGTCGGCTTCTTCCCCGGTCTCAGCCATCCATTCGAGCAAGCCGTCCCACATGCGCGGGTTGCCGCCGAGGCCGCCCGCGACCCAGCCGTCGCGCGCCCGGAACAAACGGTGCGGCGCCAACGGATGTTCGATGCCGCTTCGCCCGACACGCGCGTCGGTGTGGATGTAGGAGATCGCGCCCGCCTCCAGCGACGCCGCCACGC
>JBEVDP010000198.1:0-2984 GCA_040513235.1 Acidimicrobiia bacterium
GAGCGGTTCCGCGGGCGAGGCCTCGCCGCCGTCCTCATCGGGCGAGTCATGACCGGCATCCTCGAGCGGGGCGACAAGCCGATGCTGCACGCGGCCGCGAGCAATACGGGCGCAACGCGGCTCTACGAAGCCCTCGGGTTCCGCTTCACGAACCCGTTCGTCGGGATCGCGCTCCAACCACCGGCGTAGTTACTTGATCGCGTCGTAGCAGGCGGTGACCAAGCGCGTCGTGCGGGGGTCGCCGGCGAGGCCCATCGCCATCTTGTTCATCACGTAACCGAACGCGAGGTCGGCGTCGGGATCGGCCCATCCCATCGAACCGCCGGCGCCGAAGTGGCCGAAGCTGTTCGGACCCGAGTGGTTGATGACGCTGGACGAGACCATGAACCCGAGCCCGAATTGGAGGTCGATGCCCATGATCACGACGTTGGGCCCGCTCGTCTGTTGCGTCGTCGCCCGCTTGATTTGTTCGGGCGTGAGGACGCGGATGCCGTCGACCTCGCCGATACACGACGCGTAGAGACGCGCGAGGGAACGCGCGTCGGCAACACCACCGGCGGCTGGGATCTCCGCGGCCCGCACGGCAGCCGTTCGCCACTCGTCCATTCCGAGCGCGCCGCTGGGCGCAGTCAGCGCGCGGCCGAGAACGGATTCGGGGCCCATGACCTGGCTGATCAACTCCCGCGTCGCGTCGTCGAGCGTGTCGGCCTCGGGCACGAGGCCACCCACGAGCGCAGCCACACGCGGTTCCTTGTCGGCGGGAAGGCCGATCCACACGTCGAGACCGAGCGGGTCGGCGATCTCCTGCCGCAAGTACGTCCCGATGCTGCGACCCGAGACTCGCCGCACGACCTCGCCGACGAGCCAGCCGTAGGTGGTCGCGTGGTCGCCGTGCTGCGAGCCCGGCTCCCAGTACGGCGCTTGCGCGGCGAGCGCCTCGACCACCGGGTCCCAAGCCAGCACTTCGGCGACCGTGAGCTTCGCGTCGACGTCGTACAGCCCGGTCTGGTGCGAGAGCAGATACGAGACGGGCACCGACTCCTTGCCGTTGGCGCCGAACTCGGGCCAGTACTGCACGACCGGCGCGTCGACGTCGAGTCGGCCTTCCTGGGCGAGCTTGTTCGCGCAGACCGCCGTCAGGCCCTTCGTGGTGGAGAACACGAGGATGATCGCGTCCTCCTCCCAGGGCCGGCCGGTCTCCTCGTCGGCGATGCCGCCCCAGAGGTCGACCACTTTCTGACCGCGGTGGTACGCGCTGAAGGCCGCCCCCACCTCGAGTCCCTCGGCGAAGTTCTGCTCGAACGCGGCGCGCACGCCTTCGAAGCCCGGTGCGGTCCACCCGTTTTGTTCCGGCATGGCGCGACCCTACGGATCGGCGACGCGTCAGCGCCACATCAGCGGGCGGGCGCATCCTCACGCCATGACCGAGACCGAACACCGAAGGGAGCGCCAGCGTGCAGGCATCGCCGCTGCGATCGCCGTGGGAGACCGAACCCGGGCCACGGCCCTCGCGAGCGAACACCTCTACGAGTTCCCCGACGACCTCGACGTGGTGGGAGCCATCCTCGCCTCCCGGAGCGAGCTTGCAAGCGGGCGTTAGCGTGCTGGCGTGGCGACCGATATCGAGTTTCGGGTCCTCGGGCCACTCGCGGTGGTCGGGTCCGAGGGCACCCCCGTGGCCTTGCCGGGCGGTCGGCCGGGCACCGTGCTCGCGGTGCTCCTCGTGCACGCCAACGAAGCAGTCAGCGTCGACCAACTCGCCGAAGCGCTGTGGGGCGACGAGCCGCCACCATCCGCCGCGAACGCGTTGCAAGCACACGTGTCGAAGCTGCGCCGGGCGATTGGCGATCGAGTGTCGTTCACGGGCGCGGGCTATCGCCTCGACCTGAGCGACGCGGTTGTCGACGCGCACACGTTCGAGGCGCTCGTCGCCCAGGGGCGCGCGCTCGCCGCAGCCGATGATCCTGCGGGCGCGACGCGCGTGCTCGGCGACGCGCTCGCGCGCTGGCGCGGGCCTGCATTCGCCGACTTCGCGGATGCCGAGTTTGCCCGGGCCGAGCGGGTGCGGCTCGACGAACTGCGCGCCGGCGCGATCGAAGACCGCATCGACTACGAACTCGAGCTGGGGCAGGGTGCCGAGCTCGTCGGCGAGCTCGAAGCACTCGTCGTCGAACACCCGCTGCGGGAACGGCTCCGGGGCCAGCTCATGCGCGCGCTGTACCGCGCCGGCCGCCAAGCCGACGCGTTGCGGGCCTATCAGGACGCGCGCGACACCCTCGTCGAAGAACTCGGCATCGACCCCGGTCCCGAACTGCGCGATCTCGAAGCCGCGATCCTCGCGCAGGATGCCTCGCTCACCCCGCGGGTGCCCACCTCAGCCGTTGCACCCCGCGCGCGTACGAACATCCATCCGCCGCTGACGCCACTCGTCGGCCGCACGGCCGAACTGGCCGCGGTGCGGGCCGAGCTGGATGGCGCGCGGCTCGTCACCCTGGTCGGCCCCGGCGGTGCCGGAAAGACGCGCCTCGCCGTCGAAGCGGCGCCGCACCAACTCGCGCATCACGACGACGGCGTCTGGATGGTCGAGCTGGCCGGCGTGCTCGATCCCGCCAGCATCACCATGGCAATAGCGGAGACACTTCGCATCCCGGATTCGCCGCGCTTCGGCGACGGCGAGGCGCCACCGCTCGATCGGGTCGCCGAGTTCCTTGCCGCGAAGGACATGCTGCTCGTGCTCGACAATTGCGAGCATGTCGTCACGGAAGTCGCTCGGCTCGCGGAGCAGTTCCTCGCGCGGGCGCCGGCGCTGCGCATTCTCGCAACGAGCCGCGAAGGCCTCGGGCTCGCCGGCGAGCGGCTCTGGCCGGTTCCGCCGCTCCCGGTCGACGATGCGATCGAGCTGTTCAGCCAGCGCGCGGCCGGCTTTGCCGACGTCGTCGTCGCCGAGAGCGACCGAGACACCGTGCGCGACGTGTGCCAGCGGC
>JBEVDP010000199.1:0-3396 GCA_040513235.1 Acidimicrobiia bacterium
CGCTACCCGCGCAATCCGATCGACGTGCTCGCGCAGCAGATCGTCGCGGCGACCGCGGTCGACGAGTGGGACGTCGACGAGCTCGCGGCGTTGGTGCGCCGCACCGCGAACTTCGCCGACCTCTCGGACGACATGTTCCGTGAAGTGCTCGACATGCTGTCGGGGCGCTACCCGTCGGACCGCTTCGCCGGACTCCGGCCCCGAGTGGTGTGGGATCGGGTGCAGGGCCGGGTACGCGCACGCGAGGGCGCGCAGCGCATCGCGATCGCGAGTGGCGGCACGATTCCGGATCGCGGTCTGTTCGGCGTGTTCCTCCCCGACGGCGTACGCGTCGGCGAGCTCGACGAAGAGATGGTGTACGAGAGCCGCGCAGGCGAGACCTTCGTGCTCGGCGCGACCACGTGGCGCATCGAGGAGATCACCTTCGACCGCGTCGTGGTCACGCCCGCACCCGGCGAACCCGGCAAGACTCCGTTCTGGCGGGGCGACAAGCCCGGGCGGCCGCACGAGTTGGGTCGCGCGCTCGGCGCGCTCATCCGAGAAGTGCGCGACCAGGATCCCGCCGCAGCCGAAGCCGCGCTGCACGGCGACGGACTCGACGCGCGTGCGGCGTCGAATCTTCGGCGCTACCTCGAGGAGCAGTCTGCGTCGACCGGTGCGGTGCCCGACGACCGCACCATCGTGGTCGAACGCTTCCCTGACGAGATCGGCGACTGGCGTGTCTGTGTGCTGACGCCGTTCGGTTCGCGCGTGCACGCGCCATGGGCGCTCGCGCTCGAAGAAAGACTCGCGCGTGCGGAGATGCCGGTACAGGTGCTGTGGTCCGACGACGGAATCATCCTGCGACTCCCCGAAGCAATCGACGACCTGCCGTTGGAGCTGTTGCTGTTCGATCCCGACGAGGTCGAGGAACTCGTCGTCGAGCGGTTGCCGAGCACGTCGCTCTTCGCGTCGCGCTTTCGCGAGAACGCGGCCCGAGCCCTGCTCATCCCCCGTCGCCGGCCCGGCGAGCGCACACCGTTGTGGCAGCAGCGCCAGCGCGCGGCCGACCTCCTGGAGGTTGCGTCCGACTACCCGTCGTTCCCGATGCTCCTCGAGACGACGCGCGAGTGCTTGCGCGACGTCTTCGACCTGCCCGCGTTGCGCGAGGTGCTGGCCGACGTCCGATCCCGCAAGATTCGCGTCGTTCCCGTCGAGACCAAGCGCGCGTCGCCGTTTGCGCAGAGCCTGTTGTTCGGGTGGATCGCCGTCTACATGTACGAGGGCGATGCGCCGCTCGCCGAGCGCCGCGCGGCCGCGCTTGCACTCGACCGCGATCTGCTGCGCGACCTGCTCGGCGCCGAAGAGCTGCGCGAGCTGCTCGATCCTGCCGCGCTCGCGACCCTCGAACTCGAACTCCAACGCCTGGTGCCGGCGCGTCACGCGCGCAACGCCGACGACTTGCACGACCTGCTCGCCGATCTCGGCCCGCTCGATTTCGACGAGTTGCGCGCCCGCTGCGCCTCCGATCCCACGCCGTGGCTCGACGCCGCGATCCCGCAACGGCGCGTGATGCGGGCCGGCGAGCGCTACGCGGCCGCGGAAGACGCGGCGCGGTTGCGCGACGCCCTCGGCATCGCAGTCCCGGCCGGGCTCCCGACAGCGTTCACCGATCCCGTCGCTCGACCCCTCGACGATCTCGTTGGGCGCTACGCGCGTACCCACGGACCGTTCACCACCGACGAGATCGCCGGTCGGTTCGCTGTCACGACGGAGCGCGTACGCGAAGCGCTCGGTGCGCTGGAAGCCGACGGCCGCGTCGTGCACGGCGAGTTCCGCCCCGGCGGCATGGAACGCGAATGGTGCGACACGAACGTGCTCCGAGTTCTGCGCCGGCGGTCGCTCGCCGCGCTCCGCCACGAGATCGAACCCGTCGACGCGGCGACGTTCGCGCGCTTCTTGCCGGCGTGGCAGGGCGTCGGCCGCGGTCGGCGCGGGCTCGACGCGCTCGTCGAAACCCTCGAACAGCTCCAAGGCGTTGCCATCCCCGCGTCGGTGCTCGAACGCGATGTGTTGCCGGCACGCGTCGAGGGCTACCGCGCCGGCATGCTCGACGAGTTGTGCGCGGCGGGCGAGATCGTGTGGGTCGGCGCGGGGCCGCTCGGCGCCGACGACGGCCGCGTGCGCATCTACTTCCGCGATCGCGTGCGGTTACTCGCGCCCGCCCCAATCGACGACGGACGACCGGCCGAGTCGGTCCACGACGCGCTGCGAACCCGGCTCGCGCATGCCGGCGCGTCGTTCTGGCCCGACCTCGTCGCCGCGGCGGGTACCGCCGACGACACGATCGTGCTCGCAGCACTCTGGGACCTCGTGTGGGCCGGCGAAGTCACCAACGACACCTTCGGTCCGCTGCGGGTGCCGCGCCGCGCGGTGCGACGTTCGGCCTCGGCGCGGGCAAAACCGCATCTGGCTCGCCTCACCCGCCTCGGCCCGCCCGCGGGCGCGGGGCGGTGGTCGCTCGTCGCGCCACTGCTCGAACCGGCACCCACTCCGACCGAGACCGCCCACGCGCAGGCGCTCCAGCTGCTCGAGCGCCACGGCGTCGTCACCCGGGAAGGCGTGCGGGCGGAAGGCGTCGCGGGCGGGTTCGCCGCGGTGTATCCAGTGCTGCGCGCGCTGGAGGAGTCGGGCCGGGCCCGGCGCGGCTGGTTTGTCGCCGGCCTCGGAGCCGCGCAGTTCGCACTCCCCGGCGCGGTCGACCGGGTCCGCGCGTACCGCACGATCGCGACCGACGAACCGCACGCGGTCGTGCTCGCGGCCACCGACCCGGCCCAGCCGTACGGTGCCGCGCTCGGCTGGCCCGAGAGGAGGACCCAGGGCGCAGCGACCGGAGGGGAGCGGAGCTCGAAGTCGACCAGTCATTACGCCGGCCGCCCGGCGCGCGCCGCCGGCGCGCACGTGGTGTTGGTCGACGGCGAACTCGCCGCGTACGTCGAGCGCAGCGGGAAGTCGATCGTCACGTTCGGCCGAGCTGCACCCGAAGTATGGGCGGCCGCGCTCGTCGAGGCGCACAAAGAGGGCCGCATCGCGCGGCTTCAGGTCGAGCGCGTCGACGATCAACCGGCCCGCACCTCCCCCGCCGCGCCCGCGCTGCGCGATGCGGGCTTCGCCGACGGGTATCGGGGCCTGACGCTTCGCGCCTGATCGGCCGGTGGGGTCCCGGACCGACACGGGAGGTACCGGTGGGATTCCTCGACAAGGCGAAAGACATCGCGGGCACGGCCGCCGACAAGGCGAAGGAAGCCACCGCCTGGGCGAACTGGCGTCGGTCACCGGACCAAGACCCGACGAACCCCGAGGTTCTAGGGTGCGGGACCATGTCGACAAGTGCTGCGCAGGGTCTGTTCTCCATCG
>JBEVDP010000200.1:0-8917 GCA_040513235.1 Acidimicrobiia bacterium
TCGCGGTCCAGTTCGGAATACACGGCGACGGTCGTGATTCCGAGCTCGCGGCACGTGCGCATCACGCGGATCGCGATCTCACCTCGGTTCGCGACCAGGATCTTCGTCAGCACGTGTAACCCCTCGGACCGGCGGACAGCGGCCGTATCCTAAGACTCGTGCCTGCGGCTCCCACTATCTGGACCGACGCGCGCGTCGCGGGAACTCGTTTCGGTCCCGTGCGCTGGTACGACGTCATCGATTCCACCAACCGGCTTCTCATCGACGAGGCCACGCGTGGTGCGGCTGAGGGCCTGGTCGCCGTCGCCGATTCCCAGACGGCGGGCCGCGGCCGACTCGGGCGCAGCTGGGTGGCACCCCCGGGCGCGTCGCTGCTCGTCTCGGTGCTGCTGCGCCCGCACATGCGACGCGAGCGTTGGCACCTCGCGACGTTGGCCGCGGGCTTGGCCGCGGTTGCAGCCGTCGCCGAGACGGGCGGGATCGACGCGGGTTTGAAGTGGCCGAACGACGTGGTGGTCGAGGATCGCAAGCTCGCGGGGCTCCTTGCGGAAGCAACTGGGGACGCGCTCGTCGTTGGCATGGGACTGAACGTGCAGTGGAACGACTTCCCGCCCGACATCGCGTTGACCGCGACCGCATGCAACCTGTGCAGCGACCGCGCAATCGCGCGTGGCGACCGGCTCGCGATCTGGCTACGCGAGCTCGACGCGCGTCTCGACGCGCCCGACCGGGTGCTCGCAGAAGCGACAGACCGTTCTGCGACTCTCGGCCGTCGAGTCCGAGTCGAACTCGCCGACGGCACGTTCGAAGGCGACGCGCAGGCGCTGACAGCGGCTGGCCACCTCGTCGTCCGGCGAGTCGACGGTCGCGACCAGACCGTCAGCGCAGGAGACGTCGTGCACCTCCGCCGGCGCGACTAGGGATCCAGGTTGCGCGCGACGAGGGCTTGATAGGACGCGAGAAGTCGGGTTGCGACCGGTCCGGGCGCGGCCGGCAGCGCCGTGCCGTCGACGTGGGCGATCGGCTGGACTTCGCGTGTCGTCGACGAGAGAAAGGCTTCGTCGGCCTGCGCCAACGCGTCGACGGGCAGGTCGCGTTCGGTGCAGTCGTCGCACAGTTCGAGCAACAGCCCGCGCGTGACGCCGAGCAAGCACCCGGAGGTCGCCGGGGGTGTGACGAGCGTCCCGTCGACCACGCAGAACACGTTTGAGCCCGCGCCCTCGCACAGGTTCCCCCGCGTATTGGCGAAGATCGCCTCACTGGCCCCGCGTTCCTCCGCGAAGGCGAGGGCGCGCACGTTGGCGGCGAAGGAAATCGTCTTGAGGCCTGCGGTCGCACTCCGTTCGTTGCGGGTCCACGGGACCACGACGACGTCGGCCGCCGGCGCGGGCGGGCCGATCGGGGTGGCGACGATGAACACGACCGGTCCGTCGCCGCCCCGCCGCGACGACCCCGGCGCCGCGGGCCCACCGGTGACCGTGATGCGCATGCGCGCGTCGCGCAGGTCGTTCGCGGCCAACACCGCGGTCGCCGCCTCGCGCCACGTCTCCACGACCGGGAGCTCGAGACCCAGACCTGCGGCCGACGCCTTGAGGCGTGCGAGATGGCGCGACCACGCGAACGGCACGCCGTCGTAGATGCGCAAGGTTTCGAACACGCCGTCGCCGACGGTGAGGCCGTGATCGATCGGCGAGATGCGGGCCTCGGCGAGCGGGACGAGCGCACCGTCGATCCAAATGATCACGCTGGTCCGCTCTTGGCCCTGCGGGCCGGGCCGCTCGGGCCCCGCTCACTTCCATGGGTCGACTCCGGCTCCGCCTCCCATCCGGTCGGCTCCACCTGCGTCGCGCTGTTCGGCGGGATACCCGCCTCCCAACGCTCGCTCACCGGGCGTCCGCTCCCGCGGACGCGCCTGAGGCGGCTGCGAGCAAGCGCGCGGCCTTGAGTTCCGTTTCTGACCACTCCGAAGCCGCGCGCGAATCAGCGACGATCCCGCCGCCCACGCCGAAGTACGTCGCGCCGCGTGCGATCGTGAACGTGCGGATCGCGACCGACAGTTCGGCTCGGCCGGCGTCGCCGTCGATCCACCCGATCGCGCCGCAGTAGACGCCGCGGCGTACGGGTTCGAGGCGTTCGATTGCCTGGAGCACACGCGGCTTGGGTGCGCCGGTGATCGACGCGGGCGGGAACGTCGCGCGCACGAGCGCGTCGAACCCGATCTCGGGCCGCAGGCGGCCGCGCACAGTGCTGACGAGGTGGTACAGGCCGGGGTGGGCTTCGAGCGCGCACAACGCCGGCACCGTGATCGACCCGTACTCGCAAACGCGGCCCAGGTCGTTGCGGGCGAGGTCGACGATCATCACGTTCTCGGCCCGGTCTTTGGCGCTGCGCGTCAGCGCGTCGGGATCGACGCCCGTGCCCTTGATCGGCCGCGTCTCGACCGAGCGCCCGTCGACACGCAGGAACAACTCCGGCGACGCGGACACGACCGCGACGTCAGGGAGATCGGGACCGAACGCGCACAAGGCGGCGTGCGGCGCCGGGTTCGCGTGGTGCAACGCGCTGAACAGGCGCACGGGGTCAGACGCCACGGGTGCGCGCAACCGCCGCGTGAGATTCACCTGGTAGCACTCGCCCTCGGCGAGGAGTTCCAGGATGGCGTCGACCGCGGCCGAGTGTTCGCGGCGATCGAGGGAGCTCTCCCACGCGGTTGGCGGCGCTCGAAACGCGGGTTCGTCGCCGCGCCGGCCCCGCCACGCGGCTTGCGCGAGCAGCTCGGCCGTATGGCCCGCGCCGATGACCGTTGGTTCGGAATCCGGTCGCAACACGAGGCGCGTGTCGTAGCGCGCGAGCGCGACATCGGGCAGCGCCAACTCGTCGATCGCAGTGTCGGACACGCGTTCCACGGTCCGGCCGAGGTCGTACGCGAGGAAGCCGGCCCAGAATCCCGACTCCCCGGCCGCGCGCAAGAGTGCGAACGCATCTTCACCCGACGCGACCCGCACCTCTACGGGATCGACAGCGACGATCGTCTCGTCGCCGTCGCGCACGACTGCGCCGCCCCCGCCTAAGGGCAGGTGCGCGAGCAGCGCGGGCACGGTCAGAGCGGCCATCGAGCACGACGCTACTGCCGCGGTACCGTGCCGCTCGTGGAGTTCGACCTGACGCCCGAACAGGTTCAGTTCCGCGGCGTCGTGCGTGAGTTCGCTCAGGCGGAGATCGCCCCGCACGCCGAAGCGTGGGACCGCGATCACACGTTCCCGGTCGACACGGTGCTGGCCATGGGCAAGCTCGGACTTTTCGGGTTGCCGTTCCCACCCGAGTACGGCGGTGGCGGAGCCGATTACGTCACCTACTGCATCGCGATCGAGGAGCTGGCCCGGGTCGACTCGTCGATGGCCATCACGCTGGAAGCGGGGGTGAGTCTCGGCGCCGCACCCTTCCACTACTCGGGGACGGAAGTGCAGAAGCAGGAGTACCTCGTTCCGATGATCGAGGGCGAAGTGCTCGGTGCGTTCGGTCTCACCGAAGCCGAAGCCGGCTCGGACGCGGGCGCGACCAAGACCCGCGCCACCCTCGACGAAGCCGCGGGCGAGTGGGTGATCGACGGCCAGAAGACATTCATCACCAACTCCGGCACGCCGATCACGAAGTGCGTCACGATCACCGCGCGCACCGGCCCGAACGAGATCTCGAACGTCGTCGTCGACGCGGGCACGCCGGGCTTCACCGTGATGCCCGCGTACCGGAAGATGGGCTGGCACGCCTCCGACACGCACGAACTCGTCTTCGAAGGCTGCCGCGTTCCCGAGGAGCAGTTGCTCGGGACGCGCGGGGAAGGCTTCAAGACGTTTCTGCGCATCCTCGACGACGGTCGGATCGCGATCGCGGCGCTCGCAGTCGGGTTGGCGCAGGCGTGCCTCGACGCGTCGGTGGAGTACGCCCGCACGCGCAACACCTTCGGCGGCCCGATCGGGCGCTACCAGTCGATCGCGTTCAAGTGCGCCGACATGGCGGTGGCCGTCGAGAATTCCCGAAACCTTGTCTACAAGGCCGCGACGCTGCGGGATCACGGCCGGCCGTTCCGCGACCTCGCCGCGATGGCCAAGCTCTACGCGAGCGAGATCGCGGTGAGCGCGACGCGCGACGCGGTGCAGATCCACGGCGGCTACGGCTATATCGACGAGACGCCGGTGTCGCGCTTCTATCGGGACGCGAAGATCCTCGAGATCGGCGAGGGCCCGCGCGAGATCCAGCGGTTGCTGATCGCGCGCGGCCTCGGTCTTCCGGTCGAATAAGGCGCGTTTCCCCCGCTCGGGTTCGAACGGGAGGCGCCGGTACACTCCGTCCGTCGTGGTCCCGGGCTCTTCGTTCTTCCATTTCCTCGGTCGGTTCGCGATCGCACTGGTGCTGGTGCTGGTGACGGCCGCGGTCGTGGTCGCGCGCGCCGACTACTGGGTGCGGGAGAAGGCCGAAGACATCCCTGAGGTGCACATACGCGAGGAAGTGCTCGAACCGGTCGACAACGGCGAACCGGCGAACTTCCTCGTCATCGGGACCGACAGCCGCAACTTCGTCGCGAACGCGGAGCAGGAGCGCGCGTTCGGTTCCGAGTCGGAGGTCGGCGGTGAACGATCCGACGCGATCATGGTCGTGCACGTCGACCCCGATCTCAAGGAAGGCTTCGTCGTCTCGTTCCCGCGCGATCTCTGGGTCACGATTCCCGGCCACGGCGAAGGCCGCATCAACTCGGCCATCGGCTACGGCGGACCCGAACTCGTGATCGAGACGCTGAAGGCGAACTACGACGTCCCCATCACTCACTATCTCGAAGTCGATTTCGCCGGCTTCGAGAAGATCGTCGACACGATGGGCGGCGTCGACATCTACTTCCCGACGCCGGCGCGCGACGGGATCACTCGAAACGGCAAGTTCGCGTCGCTCTCCGGTCTCGACATCCCCGAAGCCGGATGTCGCGAGCTGAACGGGCAGCAGGCGCTGCAATACGTCCGCTCCCGGCACTACCAGTGGTACGACGCCGAGGACGAGACGTGGCGGACCGACCCGCGCAGCGACCTCAGCCGCATCGAACGGCAGCAGTACTTCATCCGCAGCCTTGCGCAGGCCGCCCTCGACCAAGGCGCAGGCGACGTCACGACAGCGATGGGACTGCTCGACGACATCGCCGATGCACTCAAGCGGGATCAGAACCTCGAGTTCAGCGACCTGCGCGGCCTCATCAACGCGTTCCGGCGTGTCGATCCCGCCAAGATCAAGATGTACACCGTGCCGGTCGTGTCCGTCGACGAAGGTGGCGCGTCGGTGCTGGTGCCCGATCAAGGCGCGTCCGAACCGCTGTTCTCGAGTCTGCGCACGTTCGCGATTCCGGACGTTGCGTTGCCGGCGCCCGCGGTGCCCGCCAAGGTGCACATGGCAGTCGAGAACGGAACCGGTGCCAACGATCGCGGCGACGAGGTCGTGTATGCGTTCACGGCCCACGGCTACGACGTCGTCGGGCCCGCGACCGAGGCCGACGGGAGCGACTACGACGAGACGCAAGTGTTGTGGCGGCGGGGCAAGGACGCCGAAGGTGTCGCGGTTGCGTCCGCGCTCCGAACGCTCAACGGCGCGGTCGCCACCGAACCCCTCCCGGCGGGTGTCGACGTCCTCGTGATCGTGGGGCGCGATTGGGACGAGCTCCCCGCGGCGGTGAAGCTCCCGCCGGCCGCCGAACCGGGCGGAGCCGCAGAGAGCCCGGGGCCGCCTCAGACCTCGGCCACCACGATCGCCACGACGACCACCACCACGGTCCCGTCGCCGGCGGCGACAGCCGTCGTCCCGGTCGACCCGGACACCGGCGGTTCGCTGGTCGGGTGCCCCTGATCGCCTCTCCCTAGCCGGGCCGTAGCGCGCCGGGCCGGATCGCCTGGATACCTAATTCCGATCCCCGCGGTCAGTACCGTAGGTATCCCCGTGAGCCACTCGGGCGCCGCCTCGCACACGGGCCCCGTGCTGCGAACCCACTGGCGCCGAAAGTCGACTATGCCCCGCAACTTGGACATTCGCGCGTTCGTCGAGCGCTTCTTCATGGCGCTCCTCGTGACGACGATCTTCACCGGCTTCGCGATCGGCGCCGCCTACTGGCGCGCCGCAGAACGCTGGAACGACGCGACCGAGACCGTTGCGCTCGACCCGGGCACGCTCGACGACGTCGGCCGGGGCGAGCCCGCCAACTTCTTGATCATCGGTTCCGACACGCGTGACTTCGTCGAGGACGGCGTCGATGCCGACCAGTTCGGCACCACCGACGACGCGGGCGGTCAGCGGTCCGACACGATCATGATCGCCCACATCGACCCCGACACCGAGACCGGAATGCTCGTGTCCTTCCCACGCGACTTGTGGGTGAACATTCCCGACATCGGCGAAGCAAAGCTGAACGCCGCGTTCAACGGCGGCCCGCAGCGCGTGATCCAGACGATCCAGGAGAACTTCGACATCGAGGTGAACCACTATCTCGAGATCGACTTCAACGGGTTCCGGAACATCGTCGACGCGATCGGCAGTGTGCCGATCTTCTTCCCGACTCCCGCGCGCGACACGGTGACCGGCCTCCTCGTCACCGAACCGGGATGTCAGAACCTCGACGGCGCGCAAGCGCTGGCGTACGCCCGCTCGCGCCAGTACGAGTACCAGGAGAACGGTGAGTGGGTCATGGATGGTACGGCCGACCTGGGCCGCATCCGTCGCCAGCAATATTTCCTCCGCTCGCTGGCGCGCGAAACGGTGCGCACGAGCCTGAGCAACTTCACCAAGGTCGACGACATCCTGGGTGAGACGTTCGAGAACCTCAAGCGCGACGAAGACCTCGGCCTCAACGACGTGCGCGCGCTGGCCCGTACGTTCCGCGAAGTCGATCCCGCCGTCGTCGAGATGCTGACAGTCCCGACCGCACGCGAGTTCATCCGCGGCCAGGACGCGCAGGTGGTGGTGCAGGCCGAGGCCGAACCGATCTTCGAACGCCTGCGGAACTTTGGTGAGCAGCCCGCCGCGGGCGAACTGCCGCCCGACATCGCGCCGGCCGATGTGCTCGTCGGCGTCCTGAACGGTTCCGGTGTCTCGGGCCAGGCCGGGCGCACGCTCGACGCGCTCGGCGAGGTCGGCTTCGGGATCGTCGAGCCGGCCGACAACGCCGACCGCACCGATTATGCGATCACCGAAGTGCGCTACACGGCCGGGAACGAGGGACCGGCCCAGCTCGTGCTCGCGTACCTGGGTGGCGCCGGCAACGTCGTCGAGGTCGAGGCGCTCGACGGCGACGCCGACGTGGTGATCGTGCTCGGCGCCGACTTCGAAGGCGTGAGCGTCCCCACCACCGCACCGGCGACGGCCGCGCCCGCCACCGAGGCGCCGTCCGCTCCCGCGCCGACGACCGTCCCCGGTCCCCCGGCCAATCCAGGGGGCGACCAACCCGAGCCGGCTGCCGGGTGCTGACCCGCTCCGTAACATGCCGCCCATGGTTCTCGCTGTCATCGGTGCCGGATACGTCGGGCTGACCACTGCCGCGTGCTTCGCCCATCTCGGGCACGAGGTCCGGTGCGCCGACATCGACGAGGAGCGGGTCGCTCGCCTGAACAAGGGCGAGGTGCCGATCCTCGAGAAGGGTCTGGCCGAGTTGCTCGCCGAGGGGCTGTCGTCGCGCCGGCTGCGGTTCGTCGTCGGCGCCGCGACCGCCGCGCGCGGTGCCGAAATCGTGTTCCTGTGCGTGCAGACGCCTCAGGGTGTCGACGGCGCGGCCGACCTCTCGTTCGTCGAGACGGTGGCCCGCGAGATCGCGCCGGTCCTCGCGCCGGGGACCGTCGTGGTGAACAAGTCGACAGTGCCCGTGGGGTCGACCCGTTTCGTCGAACGCGTGCTCTCGGAAGCCGGCGCCGTCCACGACGACGTGAGTGTGGCGTCGAATCCCGAGTTCCTGCGCGAAGGCCAGGCGGTGCACGACTTCTTGCATCCCGACCGCATCGTGATCGGTTGTGATCGCGCGCCGGCCGCGGTCCGCGTGTCGGAGCTGTACCGCGGGATCCAGGCGCCGGTGCTCGTCACCGATCCCGCGTCGGCCGAGATGATCAAGTATGCGGCCAACGCGTTCCTCGCAACCAAGGTCTCCTTCATCAACGCGATTGCCAACGTGTGCGAGGCCGTCGATGCGGATATCCGCGAAGTGGCCGTGGGTATGGGCTACGACCCCCGCATCGGATTCGAGTTCCTCCACGCCGGCCCCGGCTACGGCGGCTCGTGCTTCCCGAAGGACGTCGCGGCGTTGTTGCACACGGCCCGCCACGCGGACTATCCGTTCGAGTTGCTCGCGGGCGTGATCGACGTGAACGTCGCGCAGCACCAACGGATCGTCGACAAGCTCCGCGCGGCCGCCGGCGGTTCACTCGCGGGCCGGGTCGTTGCCGTTTGGGGTCTCACGTTCAAGGCCGAGACCGACGATCTGCGGGATTCGCCGGCAATGACGATCGCACGCGCGGTGAGGGAGCAAGGCGCGATCGTGCGCGCGTTCGATCCGGTCGCGTCCGAGAAGGCGCAGGCGCTCATCCCGGATCTCGACGTCTACCCCGACGCGTACGACGCCGTTGACGGTGCCGACGTCGTCGCGCTGTTGACGGAATGGGACGAGTTCCGGTGGCTCGACTTCGATCGCGTTCGCGACAACATGGCGCAGCCGAGCATCGTCGACGCGCGCAACCTGCTCGATCCGGCCGCGATGCGGCGCCTCGGGTTCGCCTACGCGGGCGTCGGTCGCCGGTGTGCACCCAGTGAGTCGATTTGTCGTCACGGGGGGTGCGGGGTTCCTCGGATCGACTCTTTGCCGCTGGTTCCTCGACCGGGGCGACGACGTCGTCGCCGTCGACAA
>JBEVDP010000201.1:0-10168 GCA_040513235.1 Acidimicrobiia bacterium
AGGGTCCGGCCGCCATGTTCGCGGTAGTACTCCGGCAGGTCGGTGCCACCGCCGAGCAGCCCTATTCGTAAGGGTGTCTGGGTGATAATCATCGCGGAACTCTCACTGGCCATTCCTCCTGGGCGCGTTGGTACGCGTCGACTGTTCCGATGTCGCGGAAGTAGCCCTCGATCATGAGGGCGCGTGCGCGGCCCACTAGGCGTGGGAGCAGGTCATAGCCGATGTCGATCGGCGGTGATCCGCCGATCTCGTCCAACACCCGCGGGTGTAACGCGTAGATACCTGCGTTGACGAGATTGGTTACGGGGCGACGAGGCTTCTCGACAAAACCGACGACGCGCGCATCGGCGTCAAGCTCAACGACGCCACCGGCAGACGGTTGTTCGGAGCGAAACACGGCCAGCGTCGCGGACACGTCGCCGGCGCGATGGAAGTCGATGAGCTTGGCCGGGTCGAAGTCGGTGAGATTGTCGGCGTTGCACGCGAGGAAGAAGTCCTCGCCGTCGATCCAGTCGCGGTGGGCGAGGAGGGTGCCCGCGCTGCCGAGGAGCTCGGGCTCAAACGCCATTCGGACGACTGGCGGTGAAGAGCGCTGGTCGACATGGCTCCGTACGACGTCGGGCAGGTAGTGGAGATTGACGAGCACCTCGTCGACGCCTGCCCCGCACAGCGCGTCGAGCCACATGTCGAGCAGCGGCTGGTCACCGACTCTCAGCATGCACTTCGGCATCGTGTCAGTGATCGGTCGCAGCCGGCTGCCGATTCCGGCCGCGAGCAGGAACGCCTTCACCCGCTCGCCTTCCGGACGACACCGAGGGCGCGCATCTGTGCGTTCGCCTCGGCGAGCACGCCCTCGAGACCGGGTCGGCCGTCGAGCTCCGCCGCGTATGCCGCGACGGATTCGGCGGGCGTGCGCTGGGGCACCCAGCCGAGCGCGCCGAGCGCGGAGATGTCGGAAATGATGTGGCGTGTGTCCCCGAACCGATACTCGCCGGTTACGACGCCGGGCTCGGCGGAGCCGTACTGGCGCATCACGACGTCGGCGAACTCACGGGTCGTCACGGCGAGGCCGCCGCCCACATTGAACACGCGCCCGATTGCACGATCGTCGTGCAGTACGAGGAGGTTGGCGTCGACGACGTCGTCGATGTTGACGTAGTCGCGGATCCCGGCACCGTCTTCGTACAACGTCGGAGCGACGCCCTGGAGGTAGCTCAGGCAGAAGATGCGGCATGCGCCCGAATACGCGTTATAGACGGACTGTCGAGGGCCCTGCACGATGCTGTAGCGCAGCGCCACGGTCGGTATGGAGTACCGACGCCCGAGGTTTATCGCGACCATTTCCTGGCCGAGCTTCGACATGCCGTATGCGTTCTGCGGATGAGAGATCCGCTCTGGTGTGAACTGCAACTCCAGCGGACCGCTACATCGAGGGCACCGGATGTCCCACTGTGCGGCCATGAGGGCCGCCTCGGGTCGCATACCCGGGACCTGCTCGCCGTCGACCGGACAGTTGTAAAGGCCCTCACCCATCGCCGCCTGCGATGACGCGACCACAACGCGCGCAATGTCGAGCCGCTCCGCAACAATTATCTCGTACAGCAGAGCGGTCGAGACGACATTTACATCCGAGAAGCGCGAAAACTCGGGTAGGTAGTCCTGGTATGCGGCGAAGTGATAGACCGCGTCAACGCGCCGCAGCAGGTTGGTGACGAGTTCGCGGTTGCGGACGTCGCCCTCGTAGAAGTCGACGTCGGGGTTGAGGTACGTCGGTGGTCCGCAGCGGTGGACGGGCGGAGTCAGGGCGTCGAGGACGACGACGTCGTGGCCGTGTGCAAGGAGACGGTCGCACGTGTGCGATCCGATGAATCCCGCGCCGCCGGTGACGAGGACCCTCATCGCGTCCGGTGGCGGCGCCGCTCCGCGACTTCGCGATACACGTCCAACGTGGAAGCTGCGACAGCGCTCCAAGTGAACTCGGCCGCGCGGCGTAACCCGGCGTCGCGCCGCCGGTCGGAATCAGCGGTCGCGTCGATGATCGCCTGCGCGATCGAGTCGGGGCTGCTCGGATCGGCTAGCAGCGCCGCACCGCCCGCGATCTCCGGCATCGAGCTGCGCGAAGACGTCACGACGGGACAGCCGCAGGCCATTGCCTCGAGGATGGGCAGTCCAAACGTCTCGTTGAACGACGGATACACGAACACGTCCGCCGCCCGGTAGAAGTCGACCGTCTCTTCGAGCGGGACGCCACCGACGAAGACGACATCGCCGCCGATGCCCAATTCAGCAACGAGCGCCTCGAGCTCGGCGTCGTATTCAACGTCGCGGCGCGGACCGACAATCACGAGTTGGCGGTTACCGAGCTCGCGACGGGCACGCGCCCACGCGCGTAGCAGTCCGTGACAATTCTTGTACCGCCACAGTGAAGACACGAAGAGCACGAACGGTTTCGTGACCCCGTGCGCAGCGACCCGAGCGCGCGCCTCGGACGCGTGGCCGGGCCGAAACAACTCGTGGTCGACCGCCTCGTAGATCAGCCGGAGCTTTTGGGGGTCTACATCGAGGTACTGCGTTATCTCGGAGCGTAGGGACTCGGAATTGATGATGATTACATCCGCGAGCCTGGTCGAGCGTGGGTAGTTCATGCGGCGGTAGAAACGCGCAAGCGGGTGCAACGAGCCGGGTTCGTTGTAGACGTGCATTGTCTTCATGTGGATGACGAGCGACCACGTCGGGTTCACGAGCGGCGCCATCATGGTGTTGAACACGTCGATGCGGTCGACCGGCAAGCGCATGGGCGTGTAGAGGTGCTCTGTAAGCGTGCGAAGTACGCGCCGCTCGTTCGACCACGGGTAGGTGATGTAGAAGACGTTGGGTCCGTAACCCTCGTGGAGCGGCCGCGACTTCGGGCTTACGAGCAGGTGGAACTCTTCGCCGGTCTCGAGGTTCTTGGCCATCTCGGGAATCACCCGGGTCCAGAACCAGTGGGCGCCCGACGGGTTGGCGGGATCCTCGGTGAGAAGGTTGATCGCGACGCGCATGAGAGTTTCGGCTGCCTGACCTAGAACGTGGTTGACGAGATCGCGTGATGTGTCATGCGCGACTGGCGGATGTATTGGGCGAGCGCGTGCATGATGGCCTGGTGCGCGTCCTCGATGACCCCGTAGTTCGCGCTGTCGACGTGGAGAACAACCTCGGCGGCGATCCGTGCCTCGCCGCCGTCGAAGCCCGTGAGCGCGATCGTGCGGAGGTCGTTCTCGCGCGCCCACAGCAAGGCGCGCATTATGTTGGGCGACCGTCCCGAGGAGGAGATCGCGACCAGAACGTCTCCCGGGCGTGCCTGAGATTGCAGCTGGTAGGAGAAGACCTCGTCGTACATGAGGTCGTTGGCGATAGCCGTAAGGACCTCGACGTTGCTGGAGAGGCTCGCGACCCGGGGCGCCAGGTCGGTACCAGAGCGGACGCCTTTCAGATGGTCGCATTGAAGGTGATTGGCGATCGCCGCTGAGCCGCCGTTCCCGCAGGAGAACACCGCGCCACCGCGCTGGTAGCACTCGAGGAGGACCTCCGCCGCGCGTTGGATCTCGACGGGGTCGACCGTGCTCGCGGCGCGCGCGGATTCCTCCGCATAGGCCGCGAAGTACTCGGGGGCCGTCCGGAAGGGCGCCGATGGGAACTTCGGCCGGAGGGCAACCGTAGGGTTCGCCGGGGCGCTCATTGCGCGATCCGGTCCAAGATGAACGGCGCCGCACCGGCGAGGCTTTCGAACGTCCAAACCTGTGGGTTCGGGTACGGGGCGGTCCCGATGTAGATCGCCGAAGCGCCGATTGCCACCGCGAGCTCCATATCCTCGGTGCGGTCGCCGACGACCCACGACGTGGTCAGGTCGAGGTTGAGCGCGGCCTGGGCGGCCTTGGCCATCCCGGGGCTTGGTTTGCGATCGTCGCTCGCACGCGCGAACGCGGCAACCACCCCGGACGGGTGGTAGGGACAGAAGAGGAACAGGTCGATGTGGGCGCCGCGCTCGGCGAGATGCTCGGAGATGCGCTTGTTCACGAGGGCGACGTCGTCGATCCCGTACAGTCCCCGGGCTACGCCGGCTTGATTGCTCACGACCGCCACCGGGATGCTGGCCTGGTTGAACGTCGCGATCGCCTCGGCTGCGCCGGGGATGAACTCCACGCGGTCCACCGACCCGACGTACCCGTGGTCAACGATGATGGTGCCGTCGCGGTCGAGCAGGACGCCCGAGTGACGGAGCGCGGCTTGTCCTGCGCCTGTCGCGCGGCTCTCGCCGGCAAGCACCGTGTCCAACTGCTTCTCTCCCGACGGCTGCGGTTTGTGGGAACTGCCCTGCCCCTTGCATGAGCCGCCGGTCAGTTCGCTGATACAGCCTTCGATGTCGCGGGCCAATTGGGACTGGGGATCGTGCCACGCGCCGGACCGCGTTTCGTTGTGCCGCGTTTCGTGGCCAAAGGCGGCGCAGGCTCGTGTATCAGGCGTCGAACGAGAGGCTCCAACCGACGTGAGGTTCGACCGAATTGCTATCTGCGCGCCCGGATGAGCGAGCGGCCCCTTGATCTACGGAGGGTCCTGGCGGTCCTGGCGCGCGGGAAGTCGGTACTGGTCGTCTGGGTCCTCCTAGGCACTGCGGTGGCGACAGCGGCCATCCTGGCCTCGCCACCCCGCCACTCCGCTACAACCCTCGTGCTGCTGTCACCCTCCGAAACCGACGGCTCCGGGAAAGAGATCCGCAGCATCGACACCGAGATCGAAATCGCGTCCAGCGCCGAAGTCCTTGCAATCGCGTCCCGGAACCTAGATCCCGTGCCTGACATTGCCGAGCTCAAGGACGCGGTGAAGGTTGCCGAGGCCACCGCCGACATCCTCCGGATCAGCGGCTTCGCCGGCTCGCCCTCGCGGGCAATCGCCATCGCGAACGCGAGCGCCGACGCATACCGCGAGTACAAAGCGGCGGCCGCCACTGCGCTGATGGAGAAGGTCGTGAGCCAGCTCCAGGCGCGAGCCGAGCAGCTGCAGCAGCAGATCACGGCCGTTCAAGCCGAACTCGAGCAGGCAATCGCCGCCCTCGCGACGACGGAAACCAACAGCCCGGCCGCGGTTGCCCAGACGAGCCTCATCGACTCGCTGCGCATCCAGGAAAACGAGGCGACGACCCAGCTGACCGACGCCCAGAACCAGATCACCCAGGCGCAGCTCGAGGCCGACGTCAATACAGCGGGTATCACTGTGCTCGAGCGCGCGTCAGCTGCATCGCAGGGCATCACTCGCACCGCTCTCCTCAAATTGGTCTTTGGTGCGATCGCCGGCTTCCTTATCGGCGTAGCGATTCTGACCGTTCGTGACAGCCGTGATCGTCGCGTGCGACTTCGGGACGACATCGCTGCGGCGGCCGGCGCACCAGTGGTCGCGTCAATCGCAACGCGACGGCCCCGCAACGCCTCCGAGTGGCGCGCACTGCTCGAGAATTACGAGCCGAGCGCCGACGAGAGCTGGAGTCTGAGGCGCGTACTGCGCGGCGCTCTCACCGCAGACGGGACGTCGCCCGTGCACCTCACGGTCGTGACGTTGCCCAGCGACACCGACGCCGTCGCACTTGGACCGCAGATCGCCGCCTTTGCCGCCGCGTCGGGCGTCGAGACGCTTCTTGTGATCGTCGGGCGTGATCCGGCGATTGCCTCATTGCGGCAGGCGTGCGACGACGCAAACGGTTCGCCAGAGCGGACACCTTGGCGAGGGCGGCGGCGTCCTCAGGCAGGTCGGCGGGTCCGAACGAACCTATCCATTGTTGGCGCGATGCCAAGCGAGTTCGAGGATCTCACCGCGCCTCAGCTGATCGTGACCGCCGCCGTTGCGGACGTCCCGACGCTCGACGACGAGGGCCACGCGTCGATAGCGATGATCGGGGTCACGGCCGGCGTGGCTACGCCCGAGCGGATCGCCGCGGCCGCAGCCGCGAGCGCGGGGCGCCAACCAATAGCCGGCGTCATCATCGCCAACCCAGACCCCCACGACGGAACGGCGGGTCGCGTACACGACCACCCTCGCACGAATCCGTTGCCGAATCGCGTCGGAAGTGCAAGAAGAGGCGCAGCGTCATGAGGGCGGACCGTGGAGACTGACGCGGTCGATCTCGACCTGCTCGCGCCGGGCGACAAACTCGTCAGCGTTGCGTTCGTCGCGCGCGAACTTCGCCGTCACCGGATGGCCATCGGTGCCGTTGCGCTCTCGGGAGCACTCATGTTGCTCGCGTTTGGTGGCGTCGCCCCCGAGCAGGCGGTCGCGCACACGAAGGTGCTGCTGCAGTTTCCTGCGGGAGCGGATCCGGAGGAGGCCATCAGGACGGACCTCGAGGTTCTCAGGACCCACGCCGTCGCTCAAGCTGCAGTGCAGGCTCTCGGGCTCGAAACAGATCCGGAGATTCTCCGCGCGCAATATGACGGGGCGATCCTCACCAACCGGATCTTGAGCATCTCGGCAGCAGGTAACGACGCCGCCGAGGCTGAGCGCCAAGCGGACGCCGTCGCGGCCGCCTACCTGCAGGTGCGTGAAGCGCTGTACCGCGAGCAAGGCGACATCGTCGTCGCGCAGCAGCGCCGCCAGCAAGAGGCACTTCGTGGACGGGTATCGGGCCTCAGCGAAGAGATCAAGAACTTCGACGAGCCGACGGCAGAGGTCCAGATCGACGACCTGTTGACCGAGCGCACGTCTCTCAACTCGCAAATTGACGAGATCGAGGACACGATCCAGACCGAGACCGTCGAGACTTCGCTGATCGTCGAAGGCAGCCGTGTCATCGACGTCGCGCAGGCGGCAGGGAAGTCGAGGCTCCGGACGCACATGGTCAACGCCGGCATTGGCTTCTTTGCGGGCCTCTTCCTCGCGTCGTTCTTCTTCGCGCTGTTGGCTGTCGTGACTACTCGAGTACGCCGACGGGCCGACGTTGCTGCCGCGATGCACGCTCCGGTCTCTGTCAGCATCGGATCGAGCTTTGGGAAGCGATGGCCGCGACTCACACACGCACCATCTGATGGCGATATGCAGCTCGTGGTGCGGCACCTCGAGGCTGCCGTGCCTCCCGGAACGACGTCGACGTCCGCGCTCGTTATCGTCTCAATCGACAGCCTACGGGTCTCGACGTTGGCGGCGCAGGCGCTCGCGCGGAAGCTGGTTGCCGGCGGCAGGCGGGTGTCGATCGTGAACGAGACCGGCGGTCCGCTCCTTGGCCAGGAGGACCGCGGTGACCGTCGTCCGACGGCCGACGACGGAGCACTCGACGCCGACGTCATACTCGTCTTGGCGACGCTCGACCCGGCGAAGGGGGCCGAGCACCTCCGTGAGTGGGCTGCGAACGCAGTCGCGTTCGTCACCGCGGGGCGTTCGAGCGTGACGAAGCTCGAAGCCCACGCCGCCATGATCCGCAGTGCCGCGCTCCAGCTGCGGTCGGTCGTCCTCATTGGGGCCGATCGCGACGACGACAGCTTGGGCATCTTCGAGGACCCGTTCGCCGCGCCGCCCCGTCATCCGCCATCGCCGACCGCCGTTTTCAAGTCGGCCACACGATCGACGTGACGGCCATCCTCGCGAGCGGTGTCCGCTCGGCCCGCGAACCGCGAAGCCACAGCGGGCGTGAGCGTCTCGGGCGCGTCATCTGGCTACTGCTCTTCCTCAACGTGCTTCCGCCCATCGGGATCCCGACTGTGATCCCCATCAACACCCGCCTCACGCAGCTGGTGGCACAGGCGTCACTGGCAGCGGCAATGGTGCTGGTGCTCGTGCTCAACCGGCACTTCTTGGTGCGACCGAACCTGCTCCTGATGCTGATGACGCTGCTCGGCGCGTCGTCGGTGGCGGCGAGCATGCGCACGGTTTCGGAGACCGGAACAGTGTTTCGAGGCGGGCGCTTCTGCGTCTTCATCCTCGTGTTGTGGTTGCTGACGCCGCTGTGGACGAGGCGCGACCTTCTGCTCCGCTGGCACATGATCGCCTTGATGACCGCGCTATCGACCGTTGTGCTTGGAGCGCTCGTCAAGCCGGGTGGGGCGTTCAGCGCGGAGGGCCGTCTCCAGGGTGAACTGTGGCCGATTCCGCCCACGCAGGTAGCGCACTACGCGGCCGTGCTCGCAGGCATCACGTTCCTGTTGCTCATCGCGGGTTCTGTCCGCGGTCTCCTTCCGTGGTGTATCGGCGCGTGCTCGTGCGCGATCCTGTTGTTGGCACATACGCGTACCGCGACGATCGCAATGATTGCCGCAGGCGGAGTGGCTGCGGTCAGTCTGATCACTATCCGGCGCCGGGCGCGTGTGGCCTTGATTGTGGGGTGCATTGTTGTCGTGTTGGCAGGCACCGTCTTCGGCCCAGCCATCGGGAACTGGTACACACGCGGGAGCGCAGAGAATGTCAGCAGCCTCAGCGGGCGGACGAAGGTGTGGGATCAGCTGCTCGACAAACCGAGGTCCGGCTTCGAGCAGGTTTTCGGCATTGGCCTCACGAACAAGTCGTTCGCAGGTCGCCCGGTCGACAATGGCTGGCTCGCGGCGTATCAGGACTCTGGCCTGTTCGGTGTCGTGATCTGCGCCGCCATTTTCGTTTCGCTGCTGATGATGGCGGCGACTCGCCCGCGCGGGCCCAACGTCGCCGTCGCGATCTTCATTATTTTCTACGTCGCGATCACCTCGTTGGCGGAGACCGGCCTCGGCGACGCTTCTACGTACATGCTCGACCTCACGGTTGCCGCGTCACTGATCGCGGGTGGTGGCGAGCCCCGATGGTCGAGACAGGCAGAGAGCCCGGTTTCGGTCATGGGGTGATCGTGCTGCCGCTGTCCTGGTTGTAGGGAGCGGCCCGCCACGTCGTGTAGCTGATGGCATTCCCCATGTCGTGGGCCATGAATTGCCAGGGGCCTTTGTAGGTGTTGCGCGCAAAGACGTTGTTCTGCGAGAAGGTGATCGCGTCTTGAATCTTCTGACCCTGGTAAGGCGACCATGATGGGAAGGTTCCCCACTGCGAGAAGATGCCGTTGTAGCCGCAGCCGGTTGCCGGTGAGCAGCCTGCGATGGCGCCCGGGTTGTGGTTGAACGTGTTGTCGTGCACCGACACGTTCTGGGTCTTCCACCGGCAGTCATCGAACAACGGAGGGTTGTTGATACCGGGAGCGACACATGTTGACGTGCTCGCTGCTCCAACCAAGGTGCAGTAGCCAGTCGAAGTGTTTGCGGGCGAGTTGCAGAACCGGTCTGCGTTCTCCCAGAGGACCACACCCGACCAGTTGTCGGTGAACACGTTCCCTGAAATCTCGATAGTGGTGTACCGGCTAGGTACGCGGGCGTCACCACCAGCTTCCGAGAGGTAGATAGCTCCCGTTGGGAACCCAGGGTTGAGGGGACCGATCACGTTAGCGTTGCGGACCATCGTGTTGTTCGTGATCTTCGCGTTGTACGCCACTTCGTAGAAGATGGCTTCCCCTGCGTTGTCGGAAATGTAGTTCCCGTCAATCAGGAAGTCCCGGTCGTTCGTATCCGCCCAGATAGCACTTCCGTTGTTGTGGTGGAACCAGTTGCCGGTGATATTGGCACCGTTCACGTCCCAGAACTTGGTAGCGCCGGAACATCCACTACAGGTGCCGTCCGTGTTGTTGTACGACACCTCGTTACGGTCGATCGTGAGGTTGTTGTTGAACCCCTGGACGCCGTACTGCTTGTTGCGATCAATACAGTTGAATCTCGCAACGTTGTTCGTGCTGAGGATCAGTGCAGCACCGCCGTTGTGGTGCATGTAGTTGTTCGTGACGTTCCAGTTGCTTGCAAGGTCGTGGTTGACAACACCCTCGTCCTCGGGACTGACGAAGTTCCTGATTTCCAGGTACTTGATAGTCACCCCGGTTGCCTTACCGGTGAAGGCATACCTGTTCAGCCCGCGGCCATCCAGAATCGCACCAGGAGCACCGATCCACGTCGTATTAGCCTTCGCTTCGATCTGGGAGAACTCCCCATCCGTCAACGTGTGAATGCCAGGAGCGAACCAGTAGGTCGTTCCTGCCACACTGTTCACGCCACCGACCTGCGCCATGTTGTTACCGGCAGGGACAACGACAGCACCCGCAGGCGGTGTCGAGGGACCCGTCAACAACGCACTGTTCCCACACACC
>JBEVDP010000202.1:0-4728 GCA_040513235.1 Acidimicrobiia bacterium
CGACGACGAAGATCGTGTCGTCGCCCGCCACGGTACCGAGGATGTCGGACGGGGCGGCCCGGTCGAGCGCCGACGCGACCACGTGGGCGCTGCCCGGAGGTGTGCGCAACACGACGATGTTGGCGCTGTGGGCGACCTCGACGACGAATTCGCCGAGTACGCGGCGCAAGTGGTCGTCGGTGGCGACGCGTTCGCCGCGGGTGTAGTCGGGAATCGCGTAGGCCATCGTGCCACCGGGAATCCGCACCTTGACGGCACCGATGTCCTCGAGGTCGCGGCTGACGGTCGCTTGGGTCGCGACGATGCCATCAGCTTCGAGCAATTGTACGAGTTGGGCCTGGCTCGACACCGGCTGGTCTTCGAGGATGCGCAGAATGCGATGCTGCCGCTGAGGCTTGCCGAGCGTCGCCACTACTGCGCCTCGATGAGATCGACGAACAGTGCCCGCACCGCATGCATCCGGTTGCCCGCCTGCTGCCACACCAGTGACTGCGGGCCGTCGATCACCTCGGCGGCGACCTCGTCGCCGCGGTGGGCCGGCAGGCAGTGCAGGAAGACAGCGTGGTCGGCCGCCGCTTTCATCAGCGCGGCGTCCACGATCCAACCTGTGAACGCGCGGCGCCGCTGCTCGGCTTCGCCTTCTTGGCCCATCGACGTCCACACGTCTGTGTAGACGGCGTCGGCATCGCGCACCGCGTCGTACGGATCGGAGACGACCTCGATCGTGCCGCCCAGATTCCGAGCGCGGTCGAGCGCGACGGGATCGAGTTCGTACCCCACCGGCGATGCGATGACGAGTTCCAGGCCCGAGAGCGCAGCCGCGAACGCGAGCGATGCCGCGACGTTGTTGCCGTCGCCCACGTACGCGAGCCGGCGCCCCTCCACGGAGCCGAAGTGCTCGCGGATGGTCAGCAGATCAGCGAGGGCTTGCGCGGGATGCGCCTCGTCGGACAGCAGATTGACGACCGGAACGTCGGCTGCCGCTGCCATCCGCACGAGGACGTCGTGTTGGTACACGCGGGCGGCGATGATCCGGCACATCGACGCGAGGGTGCGGGCGACGTCTTCCGCGGTCTCGCGCTCGTCGATTCCGACCTCCTCGGCGCGGATGTAGATCGGATGGCCGCCGAGCGTCGCGACCGCGACCTCGACCGACGTTCGGGTCCGGGCCGACGGCTTCAGAAAGAGCGCGGCGACGGCTCCGCCTCGGAGCAGCGGCGGAACCGCGCTCGGACTCGCTTTCCATCGCACGGCGCGGTCGAGGATTGCAGTCAGGCGGGCAGGGTCGAGGTCGTCGACCTCGAGGAACTGGGCCGTCACGATCCCACCTCGGCGGGCGCGGCCGCGAGCACGGTCGCGAGGATCGCGACGGCTGCGTCGATCTCGTCGTCTCGCACGAGCAGCGACGGCGCGAGCCGCAGCGCGCTCGGCGTCACCGCGTTGACGATCAAGCCCGCGTCGAGGCAACGCTGCGCGACGGCTTTGGCGTCGATGCCGTCCACGAGCTCCACCGCGAGCAAAAGGCCGAGGCCGCGCAGGGCAGCGACACCGGGGAGCGCCTCCAGCGCGGTACCGAGCTTCGTGCCCGCCCGCTCCGCGCGCGCGGGTACCTGCTCCCGTTCCATGACGTCGAGCACTGCGAGTGCGGCGCGCGCGGCGAGCGGTTGGCCGCCGAAGGTCGTTGCGTGATCGCCCGGTTGGAACGCGGCCGCAACCTCGGCGCGCGCCCAGCACGCCCCGATCGGAAGGCCGTTGCCGAGCGCCTTGGCCATGGTGACGATGTCGGGGCGGATGCCGCTGTGTTCGAAGCCGAACCACCGACCGGTCCGGCCGAGCCCGGTCTGCACTTCGTCGAGGATCAGCAACGCTTCGCGCTCGTCGCACAATTGACGCACGGCCCGCATGTATTCCGGCGTGGCCGGGTTCACGCCACCTTCACCTTGCACCGACTCGAGCATCACCGCCGCGACGCGCTCGTCGAAGGCGCCGCTGAGCGCGTCGATGTCGTCGAAGAGCACCTGGCGGAAACCCTCCGGCAACGGCTGGAACGTCTCTTGCTTCTGCGGTTGGCCGGTGGCCGCCAGCGTGGTGAGCGTGCGCCCGTGGAACGATCCGTACGCGGAGAGCACGTGGAATCGGTCACGCCCACCGTGCGCTTGGCTGTAGCGCCGCGCGAGCTTGATCGCGCACTCGTTGGCCTCGGCACCTGAGTTGCAGAAGAAGACCCGACCGCCGCCACCGAGAAGCGCGTCGATCCGCGCGCCGAGTTCCGGCTGCAACTCGTTGTAGTAGAGGTTCGAGACGTGGAGCAGCGTGCGGGCCTGGTCGGCGATGGCATCGGCGATCTCTGGATGCGCGTGTCCGAGCGACGTCACCGCCAATCCGCTCAGGAAGTCGAGATACTCGTTGCCATCGGAGTCCCAGAGTCGGGTGCCGTCGCCGCGCACGAACGCGACCGGCAAACGCCCGTAGGTCTGCATCACGTGCTCCGCGTCCAACGAGGCAAGGTCAGGGACCGCGGTCATGATCTCCGCTCCTGGTGCCTTCGGCACCGGACCGCTCGGGCCCCGCTCGCTACGAGCCAGGAAACCTGGCTCGCTTCACGCTCGCTCATGATCTCCGCTCCTGGCGGGCTTCACGCTCGCTCATGGGTGCACCATCGTGCCGACACCTTCTCGGGTGAAGAATTCCAACAACAGCGCGTGCGGGAGCCGGCCGTCGAGGATGTGCGCGCGCCGAACGCCGCTGCGGAGGGCCGCGATGCACGATTCGAGCTTCGGAATCATGCCCTCGGTGGCTTTGCCGCTCGCGACGAGTTGCTCCAGGCCGGCGACGTCGATGCGCGAGATCAGCGAACCCTCGTCGGGCCAATCTCCGTACACTCCGGCGACGTCGGTGAGGTACACGAGCTTTTCCGCGTCGACCGCTTCCGCGATCGCACCCGCGACCGTGTCGGCGTTGACGTTGTACGCCTGGCCGTCGTCGTCGACCCCGACGGTCGCGATGACGGGAATCAGCTCTTCGCGCAGCAACCGGAACACGATCGACGGGTCGATCGTGCGGACGTCGCCGACGAACCCGAGCGCGGGATCGCGCTGGTCGACGCGGATCAGGCCCGCGTCTTCGCCCGAGAGCCCGACCGCATACGAACCGTGCCGGTTCACGCTGGCGACGATCTCGCGGTTCACCTTGCCGACGAGGGCCATGCGCACGATGTCGACCGTCTCGTTGTCTGTGACGCGCCGGCCTTCGACGAACTCCGGCTCCTTGCCGAGCTTGCGCATGAGGTCGGTGATCTGCGGCCCGCCACCATGCACGACGACCGGGCTCATCCCGACGAGGCGCATCAACACGACGTCGGTCGCGAACAGATCGGCCAACTCCGGGTTCGCCATCGCGTGGCCGCCGTACTTGACCACGACCGTGCGCCCGGAGAACTCGCGGATGTACGGCAGCGCGTCGGCGAGGATCGCGGCCTTGACGCCGGCGTCGCGTACGCGCTCCTGGATGGAGGTCACGAGGCCGCGGGCGAGGTCATGAGGTGGTCCGGTTCTCGTCGATGTACGCGTGTGACAAGTCGGTAGTGAGCACCGTCGCGTCGCCGTGCGCGAGCCCGAGATCACAGCGGATCTCGATGTCGCCCGCAGCCATCGCCTGGGCCAGCGCGGCTGCATCATGTGGCGCCGCGACTCCCTCCCGGCAGACGGTGACGCCGCTGTACGCGATCGCCACTCGCTCGGGATCGATCAGCGCGCCGCTGGCACCGAGCTCCGACAGCACCCGACCCCAGTACGGATCTTCACCATTCAGCGAGCACTGCACGAGCTGGCTGTTCGCGACGGCGCGGGCGGCAACCCGGGCGTCGCCCAGCGACCGCGCACCGACGACATTCACGCGCACGAACTTGGTCGCGCCCTCGGCGTCGCGTGCCATCTGCTCCGCCAGCGAACCGCACACTTCCGCGAGTGCATCGGTGAGCGCGTGGGCGGAGATCTCGCCGGCACGCCCGTTCGCCAGGACGAGCACGGTGTCGTTCGTGGAACGTGATCCATCGACGAGCAGGCAGTCGAACGTCTCCCCCACTGCCGCGGCCAACGCGTGCTGCAACGTCGCATGGTCGACGCCGGCGTCGGTGGTACAAACGGCGAGCATCGTCGCCATGGCCGGTGCGAGCATCGCCGCACCTTTCGCCATTCCGCCAACGGTGACCGCACCGGCGGTGGCGACGGCTTCCTTCGGCACGGTGTCGGTCGTCATGATCGCCCGCGCCGCATCGAGGCCGCCTGCGCTCGATACCGCGGCACCGAGTTTCGGGATCCCGGCTTCGAGCGCGTCCATCGGCATCGGAAAACCGATGAGGCCCGTGGAGCACACGAGCACGTCGGTGGCCGCAACGCCGAGTGCGTCGCCGGTGAGCGCGCACATGCGCCGGGCGTCGGTGCGGCCGCGCTCTCCGGTCGCCGCATTTGCGTTTCCCGAACTCAGCACGACCGCGGCCGCTCGGCCGTCGGCCAGATGCTGGGTGCTCACCTGAACCGGCGCAGCTTGGGCCAAGTTGGAGGTGAAGACGCCCGCCGCGACGGCCGGCACGCGATCTTCCGTCGCGACGATCGCGAGGTCGGGTGCACCCGACGGCTTGATGCCACACCCCATCCCGCCGGCGACGTAGCCACCGGCGGCCGTCACGCTCACGGTGTCCGCTCTCGGCGCCTATGGCGCCTATGGCGC
>JBEVDP010000203.1:0-2588 GCA_040513235.1 Acidimicrobiia bacterium
CTCCTCGAGGATGTGGTCGTCGATCCAACCGCTGCCCGGCGTCTGCAGGAGCGGGTGGTTCAACAGGAGCAGGAACACGCCGTCGGGCTCGAGCACCCGTGCGATCTCGGCGATCGGCGGCTCGATGGGGTCGATGTGCTCGATGACCAGGCACATCACCACTCCGTCGAACGCGTCCGCCCGGCACGGCAACAGATCTGCTCCGGCCTTCGCGTACTGAGGACCGCCGCCACGGCGCGCCGCCTCGATGACTTGCGCGTCCGTCGGATCCAGACCGATGACGTGCACACCGTGGGTCGTCAAGCGTCGGGCCAGTTGTCCTTCGCCGCAACCGATGTCGAGCACCCGCCGCCTCCCGGAGAGGTGCCGCTCGACCAGCGGGAGGATCTGCTCCTCGTATTCAGGATCCGCGCCGTCGGTGAACTCTTCCTGCCACCAACCCGCGTGTTGTTCCCAGAGTTCGTCGGCCATGCCGGCATTGTCGCCGCGTGGACAGGCTGTCGTCGGATCAACCCGCGCGCGTCAGTACCGGCGGCGGCACGGGCGGCGTCGACTCCACGGTGTGAGCGGCCGTTCGAGCGCCTTCGTGCCGACGAAGGCCGGTCAGCGCCGCAATACCGCCGAACACGTACAGCGGCAGGAGGGTGCGCTCGTAGCCCGCACCGGTCCAGACCTGTGCGGCGAAGGTGGTCGCGAACAGGGCGAACGCGATCGCGATCCACGTGAGCACGTCGCGGCGCGCCAACCAGAGACACAGGCCGCAGAGTGCCAGCGCGATCCCGACTCCGATGGTGATTCGCCCACTTATCGGGTTGAACGCATCGAGCACACCCACGAGCGGCGCCGTGGCGCGGTCGTGCGGCTGATCCCACACCCAAGTGCCGACGTGTGCTCGGAGGAACACGACCCATGCCGCGAACACGACGAACGGAATGGTGAACGGCGCCGAGGCGCGCACTCGTGCGCGGAACGGCCCGGATGCCTGCACGAACTCGTACAGCGCCCACGCGCCGACCGCGACCAACATCGTCTCGCGCGTCATCGCGGCCGCGCAGCAGCACGCAATCGCCCACCCGCGTCGACGAGACGGCAGCCAGAGCGCGAAGGCGACGAAACCCAGCGCGAGAAGTTCGGGCGTGAGCTGACTGAGCGACTCCATGCCGGCGGCGAGCACTGCGAGCGACCACCACGGGCTCTGCCCTCGTTGCATCAAGAGCAGCGAGATCGCGCCCACACACAATCCCGCTGCGAACACGGTCATGATCGCGAGCACCCAACCGACCAACGACGCTTGGCCGCCGGAGAGACCCCACGCGAGGTATCCCCACAGCGGACGTTGCGCGCGATACGCGAACTCGCCATGGCCGGGCACGAGCTCCGGCCGTGAGAGCAGCGGATCCTGTGCGATGGCCGCGAACGCTTGACCGTCACCACTCACCAGCACCGCGTCGATGTGGTCGCGGTGCCCGCTGTAGATCGTCACGAACGGCACGCGCCCCTCGCCCGCTCGCGGGTTCGCGGCTGCGATCACGTTGACGACGAGCGCAGCGGCGACGAGCATGCCGACGAGGCCCACGATCGCCGCCCGAGCGAACGGCGAGCGCGATCGGGTCGCGTCCGAGTCGGTTGACGAGGCCATGTCAGAGAATCGTCGCGTTCGCCACCCGTCTTGATGCCAATGCGGCGATTCGTCGCAGGTCAGCTGCAGTTCGCAGGCAACGGCCCCGGCTCGAACCGATAGACCGCCGCGCCATCGTTGCGCACGAACTCCTTCTGCCCGGCGAGGGTCCCGGCCACCACCACGGCGACAGGTCGATCGATCGCATTCGCACGACGTTGCGCTCCACACGCCACCGTCTTCGTGTTCAGACGCTCGAGGCCGCGTTCTTGACGCGCATCAGTCGTGAGGAACTCGATCGACTCACCCCGCGCGAGCGACCAGACGCTGCGGTCGAGAAGTCCACCGATCGTCGTCGCGTCCCAATCCTGCGCCGACACGACGGAGTCGTCGAGGTGAGCCCGGTGCACCGCGTCGGCCAGCACGCGATCACGAGAGAAGTCTTCCGTCGACGCGCTCGGCAGGACCGCGAGCGTCGCGACCACCTGCGCGGCCAATACGACCAGCACGACGGTTGCGAGCGTGTCGCGCGTCCCACGGTCAGTCGTCGCATTGTCGATGCGCTGCTCACCGGGCGGTGCGTAGGCGCACCACACGCACGCGACGAAGAGCAAGAATGCGAAGCCGGCGTGGCGAGTTGCTTCGGGCCGCGTGACCACGAGGAAGAAGGCGAACAGGCCCAGGTTCCCGATCCACCACAGCCGGCGTGCGAACGGACGGCCTCGCAACGCCATGAACACGACCGCGAACAGTGCGACCGACAACGCAGCCTCGAACCACACCGCGCCCACTTGACGATCGAGCACGTTCGAGTTCCATTCGCCGATGCTCGACGGCACCGGCACGAGCGCGCGCCAGACCGCGCTCGCCGAGCTCGCGAGTCGCACCGCGACTCCGGATCCGAAGCGCGATGAGTCGCCGATGCCGGGCGTGAGGTTGCCGAAGTCGTCGGGCGGGATGCACACGAACG
>JBEVDP010000204.1:0-5875 GCA_040513235.1 Acidimicrobiia bacterium
CCGCCCGTTCGTGCGGGTCGCGGTTGGTGGCGTCCGTGACGAGGCCGAGATCCGCGGTCACCGGCGTACCTATGTCGGTTCGCGACCGGGTCGAATCGTGCGCGCGCTCACCGAAGCCGGCGCGATGAACCCAGTCCTGTTGATCGACGAGGTCGACAAGCTGCAGGCAGGCGGCTGGAGCGGTGATCCCGCGTCGGCGCTGCTGGAGGTGCTCGACCCCGCGCAGAACCACACGTTCCGAGACCACTACCTGGAGCTCGACCTCGACCTCTCCGACGTCTTGTTCCTCGCAACGGCGAACGTGCTCGAGACCATCCCCGCGCCGCTGCTCGACCGGATGGAGATCGTCGCGCTTGACGGCTACACCGAGGACGAGAAGGTCGCGATCGCCAAGCACCACCTGTTCCCGCGCCAGCGAGAGAAGGCGGGGCTGCGCGAGGACGAACTCGCCATCACCGACGACGCGTACCGCGCGATCGTTGCGGGCTGGACGCGGGAAGCCGGCGTGCGTGGGCTCGAACGGCAGCTCGCGACGATCTGCCGCAAGGCGACGCGACGCATCGCGGAACAGTCGGAAGCGACGGTTGTCGTCGACGAAACCGACGTTGCCGAGTTCCTCGGCCGGGTGAAGTTCCGGCCCGAGGACGCGACCCGGGCGCCGTTGCCCGGATTGGCAACCGGCCTGGCCGTCACGGGCGCGGGCGGCGACGTGCTGACGATCGAGGTCACCGGAATGGACGGCGAACCCGCCCTGTTCGTCACCGGCCAGCTGGGCGACGTCATGAGCGAGTCCGCGCAGATCGCGCTCTCGTTCGTGCGTGCGCACGCCGACGAGCTCGGAGTCCCCGCGGCCGCGTTCGACAAGCGGCGCTTCCACCTGCACGTGCCGGCGGGCGCGGTGCCCAAGGACGGTCCGTCGGCCGGTATCACCATGACAACCGCGCTCGCGAGCCTGCTCACGGGCCGGCCGGTGAAGCCGGGCGTCGGCATGACCGGTGAGGTCACGTTGCAAGGTCGCGTGTTGCCGATCGGTGGCTTGAAGCAAAAGGCGCTCGCTGCGCACCGCGCCGGGCTCACCGACGTCGTGATCCCGTTCGACAACGAGGCCGACCTCGACGACGTGCCCGAGAGCGTGCGAGCCGAGATCCGGTTCCACCCGGTCAAGGACGTCCGCGAGGTCCTCCAGGTTGCGTTGAACTAGGAGCCGCCGGTTCCGAAACCTGCTCCCGATCACCACTCCCGCGCTCGGAAGAGTCCGCGCACTTCCGGCCGGTCGCTCGAAGAACGGGTCGCGGGCCTCTCGGCGCTCGCTCGCGTACATTCGGGCTCGTGAACGCGTTGCTCGACGGCAAAGTCGCGATCGTGACCGGTGGGGGCGGGGGCATCGGGCGAGGCATCGTCGAGCGTTTCGCAAGCGAGGGTGCGCGCGTCGTCTTGGGCGAGATCGATCCCGGCCGCGCCCGTGAAACGCAGGTTGCGATCGGGGAGGAAGCCGTCGCAGTCGTGTGCGACGTGCGCGACGAAGACGCCGCGGCCGCGTTGGTCACGACCGCCCTCGACGAGTTCGGCCGCATCGACGTGCTCGTGAACAACGTTGGACACTACGGCGGCCGCCGCGCCGCGTTCCACGAACAATCCGATGCCGACTGGCGCGACCTCTACGAGGTCAACCTGGGGCATGTGTTGCGCTGCACCCGCGCCGTGCCCCCCGCTCTGCTCGAGCAGGGAGCCGGCGGCAGCGTCGTCAACGTGTCGACGATCGAAGCGTTCCGCGCGATCCCGACGCGCGCGGTGTACTCCGCGTTCAAGTCTGCGATCACCGGCTTCACGCGCAGCATCGCCGTCGAGTACGCGCGGCACGGCATCCGTGTCAACGCGATCGCACCCGACGTGACCGAGACGCTGCAGGTGCCGTATTCGCAGTGGGTCGGGCCCGAGGAGGAGCACATGATCCCGGCGTGGGTCCCGCTCGGCCGTTTCGGCCAACCGGGCGACGTCGCGGGCGTGGCGCTGTTCCTCGCGTCCGAACTCTCGGCGTTCGTCACCGGTACCACCGTGCATGTCGACGGCGGCACGTACGCGTCGAGCGGCTGGTTCCCGACCGAGGAGGGTGGGTGGACGAATCGACCACGGCGACCCTGACGCGTCCTTTAGAGGCGCCGGCGCCGCCCACAACCGAACCGTGGTACCAACGCATCTGGCGCACGTACGTGTCCGACGTGCGGCGCGACGCGGACGCGAGGATGGTCATGGGCGCGCGCGCCGACCGCGACGCCGCGCTCATCCTCGTCACCGTCGCCGTCAGCTTGACGTTGTCGGAGTATTGGGCGCGACGTGACGGCACGGGGCTCGTCGCTTCCGACAGCCAGTTCGTGCAACTCACCGCGTGGGCGATCGTCACCATCGCGACGTACGTGATCCCGGCGGTGCTGCTGATCCGTTTCGTGTTGCGCCGGCCGTTGCGCGAGTTCGGATTGCGCTTCACCGGCGTCGGCGCGCACGCGTGGATCTACGTCATGCTGTTCGCGATCGCGCTCCCCGTCGTCGTGATCGCTTCCTATGGCGACGCATTCCAAGCGAAGTATCCGTTCTACGAAGTACTCCCCGGCGAGTCGTT
This sequence comes from Acidimicrobiia bacterium, assembly GCA_040513235.1. GTDB lineage: Bacteria > Actinomycetota > Acidimicrobiia > IMCC26256 > PALSA-610 > JANNHK01. The sequence goes on from JBEVDP010000204.1 coordinate 2,618, forward strand.
CTGGCCCGGCCTCTGGGTGTGGTGGGGGCTCTACTGGCTCCAGTTTGTCGCCCTCGAGTTCTTCTTCCGGGGCTTCATGGTGCACGGACTGGCGCCTCGGCTCGGCTGGGTCTCGATCTTCGTGATGGCCGTCCCGTACAACATGCTGCACTTCGGAAAGCCCATGCCGGAGGCGCTCGTGGCCATTGTCGGGGCGATCGTGCTGGGCACGCTCAGCCTGAAAACGGGTTCAATTTGGCTCGGTGCGTCGCTTCACATCGCGATTGCGATCACAATGGACCTGTGCGCGCTGTTGCACGAGGGCCGGCTGTTCTAGAAGCGATTGCCGTCGCGGTCGGAAGCGCGGCAGTTGGCGCGCTCGTGCTGTACCCCATCGGATGGGCGCCGGTGGGGGCAGCGGTCGCGGGTGTGAACGGCGCGCTGTGCGGCTGGCGGGGTTCGTACAACTGGCGTACCGGCCCGGGCTGGGCCGCGGCCGCGCTCGACGCGTCGTGGAACCTCATTGGAACGACCGCGGGTCTCGGCGTGCACGCGTTGAGCTACGCCAAGCGCGACCCGGGATACCTCGACGACCTCAGCCGGCGCCAGGGCCGACACGTGTACGCACGTGGGTTCTCACCGCGGAAGAAGTTCGCGTTCACCTTCGGCAATGTCATCAGCAATGCCGCCGACGTTTCGGATCCAGATCGCCGGAGCCTCATCGAGGTCCACGAGGGGCTGCACGTGTGGCAGCAACGGTGGTTCGGCCCGCTCTACCCGATCGGGTACGGACTGTGGATGCTCGGTGGTTGCATCAGCGCAACGGCAGCATGGCTCCCGAAACGGCGCGCGCCGTGGTTCAACTACGCGGAACGTCACGCGTACTACTACAACCCGTTCGAACGGTGGGCGTACAGCGCGGACCACCGCTGGCCGCCCGGTCGGCTGGTGCGGTTGACTGCAGCCGCGCGCTCAGACGTGGACGTGGAGAGGGAGCCGGCTGAGCCCGCGTAGCACGATGCGACCGTTCCACTCGAGCGTGTCGGTCGCGAGTTCGAGGTCGGGGAAGCGCCGGACGAGGCCTCCGATTGCTTCCGCGCCTTCGAGCCGGGCGAGGTGCGCGCCGAGGCACATGTGGAATCCGCCGCCGAACGACATGTGTTGGGGGGCGTCGACGCGCCGCAGATCGACCTGATCGGCGGTCGGACCCCACTTCTCGGGGTCGCGATTCGCAGCGCCGAGCGCGGTCATCAGCAACGTGCCCGCCGGGATCTCCTTGTCGCCGAGTTCGAGATCGGTGAGCGTGATCCGCCGGCTCATTTGAACCGGGCTGTCGAAGCGCAGCAGCTCGTCGACCCACGGCGCCTCGCCCACCTCGTCGCGCTGCAGCAGCTCGAGCTGGTCGCGGTGGCGCAAGAGCGCGAGGGTGCCGTTGCCGATGAGGTTCACCGTCGTCTCGTGCCCCGCGACGTAGATGAGCACCAACTGCTCGCGCAGCTCCTCCTCGGTGAGGCGGTCGCCTTCGTCTTCGGCCGCGATCAGGCCACTGAGCAGGTCGTCGGCGGGGTTCGCGCGTTTCCAGTCGATGAGCTCACCGATGAGCGAGCGGATGCCCTCGCTCGCGTGGAACGCGGCACGCATGTCGTCTTCGGTGAGGATCGGGTCGAACGTCTTCACGAGCGCGCCCGACCAGTCGCGCAACTCGTCGCGGTCAATGGTGTCGGGCACGCCGATCATCTCCGAGATCACGATGAACGGGAGCGGAAACGCGAGGTCGGCAATCAGCTCCATCTCGCCGGTGCCGCGTGCGACGACGGCATCGAGATGCTCATTCACCAACGACTGCACGCGCGGCCGGAGGCCTTCGATCATCCTCGGCGTGAACACCTTCGATACCAGGCGCCGCAACCGGTGATGGTCCGGGGGATCGAGGTTGAGCATCGTGAGGTTGCCGTGCTCGTGTCCGTCGACGAGCGCCCTGAGGTCCGGCGGCAAGTCGGGTTGCGGAAGGTTGGCGTGGCGCTCCTCGACCGACAGGCTGGTGTCGCGCAACAGGCGGTGGACATCGGAGTAGCGGAAGCATGCATACGACCCCAGTGGCGTGAGGTGGACGGGATCCTGCTCCCGCACCTCCGCGTACTGGGCGTAGGGGTTGTCGAAGAACCCCGGCGCGAACGGGTTGAGCATGGGGAGGTAGTTCTCTTCTGCGATTGGAGTGTCGCTCGTCGCCATGAGCCCACCGTAGGCCCCATTTGCCCGGTTCCCCAGCGTGACATCGGTCACAACCTCGTCTCGGTGGCTGGAGGGTCGCGCATGACGCGCAGGTGCGCGGTCTGCGTCGCGATTGCGCACAGCCGGAACTCTTCGTCCCACAGGCGCGCGGGCCCCGTGGCGTAGCCGTCGCCCACATGCCAGGCCTCGATCTCCTGCAACACCCACGGCGTGGCCGGTTTCGCGATGAACCGGATGCCGATCTCGAGCGAGAGCACCATCGTCGGCTGCCCGTTCTCGCGAGGACCCAAACCCCGTCCGACGGCGGGCCCGAGCACGTCGCCGTGCACGGCGAGCACGAGCGGATCGCGCGTGCCGTCGGGAAGGAGCGCATCTTGTTTGAGCCGTACCCACGACATGAACCGTCCGACGCCGGGATCGTCGAGCGGGCTCACCGGGCGCCATTCGGTCTGCTCGTGGAAGTTGATCGGACCGAACGGGTTGGGCGAGTCGGACTGCGGCGGCAGCTCGATCTGGTCGGGCCGTGGCACTTCGGGCACGACGACGTCTTGGAACGCGCGGTCGGTGTCGTGCGCGCGACCGAACACGCCGTGCACGCGCAGCGCGGGACCCGCGCCCGGCACGTGCACATCGGCCGAGACCTGCGACGCAGTGCGACCGTCTCGCAGCACTTCGACGTCGATCTCCACCGGCCCGGGCGGGACGGGCGCGAGGAAGATCGCGTTGGCGGTCACGAGCGGCTGCTCGGCGCGGTCGAGGTGCTCGGCCATCGCCCGCAGCGCGGTGTACATGCTCACGCCTCCGAAGACCGCCCGGATCTTCCATCCGTCGGAGACATCGGCGTGGTAGCGCCCGGCGACGACGGCGTCGCGTGTGAGGGCAGTGTCGGCGCGGAGGTCTCGTGCAGCGGCTGTCATCGGCCGAACTCTAGGCTCGGGCCATGGTGCGGACGCAGCGAAGCCACGGACGGCGCAGCGAGGGAGTGATGTAGATGCCGGACTCGCCTCGAATAACGCCGCTGCCGTACGCCGAGTGGAACGACGAAAT
>JBEVDP010000205.1:0-5514 GCA_040513235.1 Acidimicrobiia bacterium
CCACTCCTTCGAGCTCACCGCTGTCAACGCCACGGCGGTCGCGGAGTTGTGCCGCCGGCTCGATGGCCTGCCGCTCGCGCTCGAACTGGCCGGCGCGCGCGCGGCGACCCTGTCCGTCGGGGATCTGACGCGACGACTCGACGAGGGGCTCCTCGACCTGCTGCACAGCCCGCTTCGGGACGCGGCCGAACGCGCCGATGTGCTCCGCGCGGCAATCGAATCCACGTGCGCGCTGCTGCACCCGCGCGAGATGCGGATGCTCGACCGGTTGTCGGTGCTCGCGGGCTCGTTCGGCCTGGACCCCGCGCTCGGGGCGACGGGTGCCGACAGTGTCGACGGCGATGTGCTCGACGACCTCTCCACGCTTGTCGATCTGCATCTGATCGATCCGCTCGACGGTCCGAACGGCCGGCGATTCGTGGTCCCGAACACGATCCGCGCGTATGCCTGCGAACACGCCGAAGCGGCCGGCACCAGCGGCGTCGATCGTGCAGAGTTCACGGAGTGGTGCGCGGCGACGGCGTGGCGTCAACCGGAACGAACCGACGAACCCGTTGGTTACGAGGCGGCCCGCTGGGTCGACGCCGAGCACCACCTCCTCGAGGACGCGCTCCGCGATGCGCTCGATCGGGGCCGGGCCGAGCAGGTCGCCCGCCTCGTTGCCGGACTCGCTCCGTACTGGGAGCGACACGGCTACGACGCCGCGGCACACCAACTCGTGCAGCAGGCAGTCGAGCTCACCTCGAGCCTTGCAACGAAGGCTTCAGTGCAGACACTCACGTGGTCCGCGGTGCTCGGGCTCCAGTACGTGCGTGACGAGCCGGCGCTCGTGGTTCGTCGGCTCGAGCGCGCACTCGCACTCGCCGAACAACTGCAAGACACGGAAGAAGAGCTGCGCGCGTTGTCGGCGCGCGTTGTGCTGGCGCCGTACATCGGCGATGTCGAGGGCGCACGCGTGTACGTCGAGCAGGGGCTGGCGCTGGCGGGTCGCGGTGGTCACGAAGACTGGCAAGCCCGCTTCGAGGTGTGGGTCGGGATGCGTGCCCACCAAACCGGTGACCTCGACCGGGCCGTGGCGCTCGGCCGCGCCGCCGTCGAGCGCGCGCGGCGGCTCGGCGACGATCGCACGCTCGTCCACGCGTCGCAGTTGCTGCTCCCGCTGGTTGGTGCCGATCGCCGCCCGGGTGATCCCTCGGTCGAGGAGGCGCTCGCGGCCGCCCGGCGCGCCGAAGCTCTGCACCTGGAGCTTTCGCTCCTCCCCATGCGCGTGGCGGGCGTGCTCTCCGCCGGTGACGAAGCCGGCGCCGCGCGCTTCGCGGAGGAGGCGCTCACGACTGCCCGGCGCGCACCGTCGGACCCCGCCACGGTGCTCAACCTCATGACCGCGGCGTACGTGCTCGACCGGCTCAACCAGCCGGCTGCGGCGGCGCGGATCCACGGCGCGGTCTACGCGCAGCTGACGGCGCTCGAGCCCTACATCCCGCCGGCGGGCGCACGTGCGTACAACGAGATGCTTGTACGGGTACGTCAGACGCTCGGCGCAACTGCGTTCGACGCCGCCGTTGCCGAAGCCGGAGCGCTCTCGATCACCCAGTGCATCGACGAGACGCTCGAACGTCTGCAGGCGAGCCTCGAGCACCGGCTCGGGGCGGCGTCGACCGAGCGCCCTCCGGCAGATCCGCGTGACCCGATCATGCGGCTCACGGCGCGAGAGCGCGATGTGCTCAACCTGGTCATCGCCGGCCGCACGAACCGGGAGATCGCAGGTGAGCTGTCGTTGTCGCCGAAGACGGTGATGCACCACACCGGCGCGATATATCGCAAACTCCGTGTTCGTGGGCGCGCCGAAGCGATCGCTCAGTCACTGCGCTCGGGCATGTGACGCGATCAGGTGCGCGCTGTTCTTTCCCATCGACGCGCTACCGCGACCCGCTCGCACCTCGTTTCGACAAGGGACAGTGACCGGTGACCGATAGCTGCGGCAACGATGCCCTGCTGACGGGACCGGACGCGACGGCCGGCGCACGCGTCCTGGCGGTGCGCGGCTTCGCCGCACTCTGGCACGGCCGCCAACCGACGGTCGTCGATCTTGGCGTCGACGATCCCGAGAGCGCGTCGACCGCTCTACGCGAGGTCGAGTTCGCCCAACATCTGAGCGAACAACATGGCTGGGTGCTTGGCGTCTTCCGGATGCCCTCCCGCCATCAGTCTCACTCTGAAGTCATCGCCAACCAAGTTGCTCTTGGCGATGATCCGGTGCACGTCCTCGTCGAGGTACAGGCTGTTGAGCGACTCAAAGTCACCGTCCACCACGAGCATTCCCTCGTTCGCCGCCGCGCTCGTATACACGCGGCAGTCATCGACGCGCCCGTCCGTGCGGAGCCGCTCGAAGTACTCGACCGAGCTCCCCAAGACCTCGAGCGCCTTCATCTCGCGGCCGCGCACCGGCGTGCTCCAACTGAATACGAGTGCGCCCTTGCCCTTGTATGTGTCCATCAACCTTTCCCTCCGACAGTTGTCGGCCGGCCGGAAGCGCTGCGGGCCCCTCCGCTCTTCAGAATCGTCAGAATGTGCCAATCGACGCGACGCGCTTCCCGTCACGGACAACGACCACCTCGGCCTTGGCGCCGACGTTGTGCGACCGATTGACCGACCAGAGGTCGGGAATCGTGTAAATCGAGATGCCATTGATGCGAATGAGCAGATCACCTACCTGCAGACCGGCGCCATCGGCGAAGCGTCCCGGCTCGACACGCAAGATCTCGAGCCCCGCGGGTGTCTGAGTCACCACGAGACCCGGATCGGACTTGAACGTGAAGAACCGCTGCGACGCGAGCCCAGTTCGCAGATAGAACTCGAGATCAGCGATCGCCTGATCCCAACCACGTGCATGGGCTTCGAGCAATCCGAGCCAGTCGTCACCGTCGCCGAAGCCCGAGTGCGAGATCGTGATCTGTGTGCCGCCGTCGACCTGTTCGAAGGTGACCGTCACTTCAGTTGCCCCTGGCAACATCCCCTTGCCTTCGGACCAGGTGAACCGGCGCTCAGGTTCCACCGCGACGACTTGCCCTTCGACAGGCTCCGCGCCCGGAAGGTCGTAGTCGACCCTTACCGCACCGCCGACAACCGGCTCGATCTCGACCTTCGGTCCCCATTGCCGTCGCTCCTCGCCATCGACGAAGCCGCGCCACACCCGGGCGACGGGAAAGCGAACGACGAAGGTTCTCTCGAAGCTGCTCATCAGCTGTCCTCAGCGGCCGGGTGGGGGTCGGGGTAGATCGCCCAGGAAAGCCGGTACGGCGCGCCGCGGCGCTTTCCGTACTTGGTGACAAGCGGGGCGATCGCCGCCAAGTACTCGCGCATGAACTCGGCGCGTTCGTTCTCGGTAGCGAGACGAATCTTCGTTTGGACGGCGGCGCTCGGGATCACCTCGCCATCGAACGCCGCGCGATCGAGCAGCGAGGCCGCGTCGCGTTGCAGGCCGTCGCCGAGACTCACGAGCTGCTCCAGTGCCATCTGCGATCGAAGCGTCTCGAGCCTGCGATGGTCGCCCCACGTGGCCCGCGGCGATACGAGAACCGTTGGTGCCACAGCTTGGAAGAGCGATTCGACGAACGTTCCCGATCGGCGCTCGCCGACGCGACGGACGAGGCCGGCCTTCTCCAACTCCTTCAGGTGGTAGCTCACGTTCTGTCTCGACTGTCGAACCAGCCGCCCCACTGCGGCGGCCGATGCCGGGGTGCGCAACGCTTCGAGCATCTGGAGCCGAAGCGGATGGCTCAAGGCCTGCAACGCACTGGGATCCTCGACGACGTGCACCTGCGGGTCCGGCACTTTGCTGACCTCTCGAAAGGGATTCTCTCCTAGTAAGTGATCACTTCCGCAGCAGGAAGTCAAGGAGTCAGCGAACTGGACGCGCCTGGTCGGGCCGCGACGAGGCGTGCCGCTATGCGCGACCGAGATCGGGCGATGGGTCGTTGACGAGGCGGCTCCACATGACGACGTCCGGCTGCTCGTCCTTGACCGGTTCCCATGCCCTCAGGACACCCTCGCGGCTGAAACCGCAGCGCTCGGCGACCCTTTGCGACCGCTCGTTGTCGAGATGAGTGACGAGTTGAATCCGCACGATTCCAAAGTCTCGAAAAGCCCACTCAGTGACGAGACCGAGCGCCTCCACCGCGATACCACGGCCTCGAACGCGACGATCAAGCCAGTAGAACGCCTCGGCTCGACGGTTGGCGAAGTCGAACTGAATTCCAATCTGACCAGCGCATTCGTCTGCAGGCGGCACTGTCACGGCAAAGCGAGCCAGACCGCGATGCCACCATTCAAGGCCACGCTCGACCCACTGCCTGGCCTGATCTTCCGTCATCGCCTCCGGCATCATCGTGAATCGGGGAATGTCGGGATCTCGGCAGGACTCGGAAATGGCGGCCGCATCGCTGACCCGGAACGGACGCAGAGCGGACTGAGCTCCGGCGAGGGGCGGATCGGGCGGCACGAGATCACCCATTGGGAAAGTGTCGCGGACACAGGGAACATCCGCCCGGGAGTTCGAAGATCGCAGAAGTACCGGCATCCGGGTTCAAATCCCGGCACGCGACCACGACCACCCACTGCCCCACCAGCCATTCACCCATTCCGGAACGCCGCGCTCAGGTCGAACAACCGATCTGCGATCTTCTGCCAGCTGCGCGACCGATGCCGGTTGAGTGACTCGAACGTCTCCACGTTCGTCAGAACGACCAACGCGTCGACCACGGCGCGCGAACGATTTGAAGCTCCCGCAAGGATCGGGTCGTGTCACAATCGGCGCTTGTGCGCACGTCCTCGATGGTCGTTGAGCTCGATGTTTCCGACCTCGAGCAGTCCCTTGTCTTCTACGTGTCGGCGCTCGGCTTCACGGTCGCGGTCGACCGCCCTGAACGTAGGTTCGCGTACCTCACGCGTGACGGCTGCGTCGATCTGATGCTGCAGTCGGCGGATGGTCCGGGCGAACGTCTCCGCACCGCCGCGCTCGAACGGCCCTTCGGTCGAGGCGTCAGCTTGATGATCCCGTGTAGCGACGTCGACGCGCTGTTCTCGGCGTTCGTAGCGACTGGAGGCGAACCGATCACGGCGATCGACGAACGGACGTACGACATCGACGTCCTCCACCCGACCGCTCGATGGTCCGACACCGGACCGCGACGGATCGCCAATCGGCAGTTCGTCGTCGCAGACCCGGATGGCTACCTCCTGCGCTTCTATACCGAACGCGCGTTGTGAGCGCTGACGAGTGCCGGCAGCCGTCGACACCGAACAGCCACGGCACGCTGGAGTGATCAGTGCGGTCACACGGACTCGTGTGCGCGGAAGTTCTGTGGTAATCGCGCCGCGGCCGGTTCAGCGATTGGCTTCGAGCCAGGGAGGGACCTCGCCCTCCCACACAATCGCTGACGATGTCTGTGACGCGACGCCGAGCAGCGTGCCGTCCTCCGCCCACACTCGCGCGGCGCCGTGGAGATACCCGCT